>JBBSJX010000538.1:0-2509 GCA_038256825.1 Chitinophagales bacterium | reverse complement strand
AGTGGAAAGTTTCATCTTGGGGAGCGAAGTTAGGTGATATGGATAAAACTGGTAAAAATTTCAGCCGTGTTATCCTGGCTTATTGTATAAGCCATCACATAAACCAGGTTTTATACAAGTGCTTAATCGGTAATGCGTACTTCGGTTGCTGCATCCTTTTCCTTCCACATCACCAGCACTTTTTGCGAAATCAAAGCATCAATAACCTTACCTGTATAATCTGGTTGAATGGGTAATTCCCTGCTAAAACGTCGGTCAATCAGTACACAAAGTTCCACTTTAGCAGGCCTGCCAAATCCAAGCAAGGCATCCAAAGCAGCACGTATGGTACGGCCCGTATACAATACATCATCAATCAAAATCACCTTTTTATTTTCTATGCTAAAGTTAATTTCGGTTTTATTGGGTATGTGCAATTCGTGCCTTATATCGTCTCGATAAAAAGTAATATCCAGTAAACCATAATTAACCCGGTCAGTCTTTAAAATCTTTTTTAGCTGGTCCACAATTTTATCGCTCAGGTAAATGCCCCGCGGTTGCAGGCCAATTATAACCGTATCCTCCAGGTTCAGGTGGTTTTCCAGCACCTGGTGTGCCAGCCGCTGAATGGTTAATGCAATTTGCTTTTCATTAAAAATCGTCTTCAAGGAGTAGTTTTTTTTTGATAAAAATAGAGCTAATGACGGTATTGAGCAATAATTAATCGCCTGGTCAATAATCCCTCCATTATATAATTTTTTATTTTGGTGACCAGCATTTGTTTTTCAATTATACATTCTTGCGTCGCACACTTCAACCGCATTACCTATACGCACCAATAAAAACAGCTCAATTCTATTTAACCTTTTAAAACGTTCAGCTTTAACTTAACTTGAATACATTTATTATTTAATTTTTAACCACACCTCGCATAATAAATTTAACGGGCATAAAATATGGATAACATGCTATTAATGGGTGTTGATATTGGAACAAGTTCGGCCAAGGCAATTATAATGACTACAACCGGCAACCTGGTTGCCGAAGCGCAGCATTCCTACAAAATACAGGAACCTCAACCAGGTTACCGCATTCAAAACCCTGATGAAGTTTTAGATGCAGTTTTAGCTACCATGAAAAATGCCATCTCACAATTGGATAATGTAAACCTTTTAAAAGGTATTGGTTTTAGTTGTGCCATGCACAGCCTTATGGCTGTTGATGAAAACGGAAAACCCTTAACTGAATTAATGTTATGGGCCGATACGCGCAGCCAGCCACAAGCAACTTTTATAAAAAAAAATTTACAGGCAAAAGATTTATACGAAACATGTGGCGTGCCCATTCACCCCATGACGCCGCTTTGCAAAATAATGTGGCTGAAAGAAAATCAACCTGAGGTACATAAAAAAGCCTTTAAATTTATTTCAATAAAAGAATATCTTTTTTACCGGTTAACAGGCAAGTACCTTGTGGATATTTCTATTGCAAGCGCAACGGGTATGTTTAACATACAAAAACTTAAATGGCATGAGCCCGCTTTAAAATTAGCGGGTATTGATGCTGGCAAACTCTCCCTTCCCGTTCCCATTTTTGAAAGTTTTATTACAATGCCGACCGATTTGCTCCGGTGGTTTGGTTTAACCAACCAGGTTGAGTTAATTATAGGAAGCAGCGATGGTTGCCTAGCAAATATAGGAAGTGGTGTAACCAAAAATGGTGGCATTGCAGTAACTATAAGTACCAGTATGGCGGTTCGAATTACCACAGCATCACCCTATTATGATGAAGCGGAAAGCCTGTTCAATTACGCCATTGAGCACAATAAATTTGCTTGTGGAGGTGGTAGCAATAACGGCAGCCTGCTTTTGCACTGGATGGCCGACTCTATGCTGCAAAACAAATCGTTACAAAACCCCGAGGCTTTTATGAAGAAAGCTTTAACTGCCCCCGCAGGATGTGAAGGGCTATTGTTTTTACCCTACCTGCTAGGAGAACGTGCACCCGTATGGGATGCAACTGCTACAGGAGTCATTCATGGTTTGCAGTTTCAGCACAGGCAACAACATATAATGCGCTCGTTAATTGAAGGCCTAACAATGAATGCTTTTATAATTATTGAGCGGCTGCTGCCTGTGGCAGGTACTAAAAAAATTATAAAGGCCAGTGGTGGTTTTACCAACTCCAGCGATTGGGTTCAAATGTTAGCCGATGTAAGTAACCTCCCCGTTATGATCGACAATAAAGCAGATGCTTCGGCTATGGGTGCAGTAATGGTTGCAGGTTACAGCCTGGGTATATTTAAATCCATCGAAACTTCGCTGGATAAAAATGAAGAAAAAACCACCTTTTATCCCAATGAAACCACTCACCTGGTTTATAAAAAAAATTATGACATTTTTAAAAAGTTATATAACAGGAACTACTAATCATAAATCAATTTAAAACCTTAATATTTTAATACTATGGAAACAGCTGAAGTGGATATTGATGATATGCTCATGCGGCAAAACACCCACATCGAAAAATT
>JBBSJX010000537.1:0-2513 GCA_038256825.1 Chitinophagales bacterium | reverse complement strand
TATCCTGAAAGCTGCTGGCCCTAACAAATTAGCGATTGTTAAGATCGTAAAAGAATTAACCGGATTAGGATTGAAAGAAGCTAAAGATTTAGTGGACGGCGCTCCAAAACCAATTAAAGAAGGCGTTGACAAAGCAACTTCTGAAGAAATTAAAGCCAAATTAACTGAAGCAGGTGCTGATGTTGAGGTTGCTTAATAACTGATTTCTTATAAGCTTGAGCCATCCAGTTTTACTGGATGGCTTTTTCTTTGAAAAAAATACAGACAAATATCTTGTAAATATGGAAAAATGTCTTAAGTTTGTTTTCAAACAGTAATTTATGACCTATTTACCTAACAATAAAGAAAGGCTAAATTATCTTGTTGAAGAACAGCAGGCTTTATATATTGTCTCTAATTCGCTTAGGGGTGTGTTTGCAGGTTCTGTTGATGAGGTAATCAATGTATCTGGTTACGAAAAAACACAGATAGAGCAAATCATGGATACTTCTTATAAAACTTACTCACGGTATAAAAAAAATAAAAAACGCCTCAATCCAGATCAAAGCGAAAGAATATTAAAACTTAAGGCTTTGTTTTCATTTGGCATAACGGTTTTTGGAAGCAAAGAGTCACTGGCAAAATGGATGCAAAAACCCGCATTTGGTTTAGATAACCTCATCCCCAATGAAGCCATAAAAACAAGTACAGGTATAGATTTGGTGTTAAACGAACTTACTAATATTGCTTACGGTAATCTTGCTTAAGCCATGATCGTTTACCGTATTACATTAGCTAAATATGCATATGAATTAATTGCACCAGGCACAGAAGCCAGGTGGAACAGCCGCGGCTATTTTGTAATTTATTCGGCTGGCAGCAGGGCATTGGCCTGTTTGGAAAACCTGGTGCATCGGGATAGTGAAGGCTTGAAAAATTTGTTTAAAGTGATTGTGATAGACATTCCAGATAATATCAAAATAACCGAAATACAGGAAACGAAACTCCCGGCTACCTGGACAAAAATGAATAATATTTACGCAACACGGCAGGCAGGTAACGATTGGTTACGTGCTCTAAACTCCTGTGTGTTTAAAGTGCCTTCAGCCATAATAAAAGGAGAGTTTAATTACCTGATAAATTTTGCCCATGCAGATTTTGCTTCGATTAAGATAAAAACCATTGAAGAATTTGAGTTTGACAGCAGGTTAAAATGAAAATAGCACTAAAAGCCGGGATGAAAACTACATTAGTTTGCACGGGAAATTAATTCCACGGTTTTGTAATAGCATTGCTGTAAGAGGTATCTGGCAGTTACATGGTATAGTATTTGTCTGGTATTGTGCATGAAAATCAACTACACGTGTTTCGCAATTTTTTTACTTACTTTCTTTTTTATTAATTCAGTATCAGCCCAACAGGTGGACAGCCTTTCGGTAAACAGTAAAGCAGAACATCCACAAAAGGTTTACAATATTAAACCGTGGATAGATATACCGGCAACTGTGGTAGCCGCTGGGCTATCCTTAAACGGCATGCGTATTATTTATGGAAGAGATGCTGTGCCCGAAAGCGAAATACTGGCGCTTCGTAAAAACAATGTCAACAGTTTCGACAGACCTGTAACCCGTAATCACTCTCTATCAGCAAAAAGCGCCAGCGATAAGTTTTTTTACGGCAGTATGCCGCTGCCGCTGTTGTTATTATTTGATAAAGATATACGCAAAGATGGACTAAAGATTGGGCTACTTTATTTGCAGGCAATGGGCACTATAGGAACCATTTATACAACTTCTGCAATGATTGCAAACCGGTTCAGACCATACGCTTACAACCCGGAAGTGCTTATGGATAAAAGAACCAGGGGAGGAGCAAGGAATTCATTTTTTGCAGGTCATCCGGCCGTGGTAGCCACTTCCACGTTTTTTATGGCAAAAGTTTATGCTGATTACCACCCATCCATGAGGAATAAGTGGATATTATATGCTTTGGCAGGTTCAATTGCAGGAACAACAGGTTACCTGCGGATTAAAGCTGGCGAGCATTTTTATACTGATGTAATCGTTGGAGTTACAATCGGCACGGCGGTAGGTATTTTGATACCGCATATTCATAAGAATAAACAAGGGAAAAGTCGAAAACTTACCCTGCTGCCCAATTATCAACATGGATCGGGCGGCTTTACAGCTTTATATAAGTTATAAAAGAGGCGAACGAGGGCCAGAGCATGATATTATTGCTATTTTATTGAAAATATTTCTTACGTTCCACAAAAATCCGTCCAATTCCCTAAAAAATCGTATGTCGTAATCATTTAAACGAAAAATAATCCCTACCTTTGCCGTCCTTTAATTTATGGGTTAGTGGCGCAAGCTGTATCTATACTTTTAATTAAAGGATCTTCTGCACACTTAAAAGTCTTAATTACAATATGTCTGCAACAAAAACACCCGCTGCTAAACGTTTCAATTTCGGTAAAGTTGAATTTTTAGCGGAAACACCCGATTTGCTGGGAATCCAGATCCAGTCTTTTA
>JBBSJX010000536.1:0-2525 GCA_038256825.1 Chitinophagales bacterium | reverse complement strand
TTGTATCAACAATAATTTTCACTTTATAAATTTCTTCCTGTTTTTAGCCCACCATTTTGAATTTATTTGGTCAGCCAATGTATCAACCACAGTTTGATCAACATTATATTTTGAAGTTAATTCCTTGTATCGGGCATAATTTAAAAAGTCTTGTAAATCTTCAGTGTCCACCGAAGCTGGTAGCCTGATAATAACTTCCTCTGACGTTCTTTCTATCAGCATAGTATCTATTCTTTATAAAATAAAATTAAGCGATTTTTAGCGACTTCCGATAAGTTAAGCTTCCTGGTCAAATGGCATACGCCGTAATTCTTAAAACTTAAAACTTATAACTTATAACTCACAACTTCCTCCCTCCAACGCATTACATTTGACCCATATGACGACAAAGCTTTTATTACTGGCCATTTTTGTTTTTTGTATGATCCTGATGTCGCTCAACCATTCGAAAAAAAAGAAAAAAGTGATTTTTTTTGGCGATAGCTTAAACGATCTTGATACCAAACCGGGCGGGTATATTTCGTGGATCATCAATCACCTGAAAAATGAAGGCCTGGAAGAAAAGTATAACCTGGTGGCATCGGTAAAACCGGCACAAAAAATTTATGACCTGTATATTAGGCTGGAGGAAAATGTATTGATAAAAGATGCCCATTTTGCTGTGCTTTACCTGGGCGTTTATGATGTTTGGGATAAATACTTAAAAGGCACGGGAACAGATATTGAAACGTTTGAAAAACTATTAGAAACCATAATAATTAAACTGCAGGCAGCTAACATTAAAATACTACTCTGCACCCCTGTTCCACAAATAAAAAGTGAGTTTCCTGCCGATTTATTGGATGAGGTAAATGATTATGCAAATGTTATACGCGACCTGGCTGCCACCTACAACCTCAGGCTTGCCGATCTTTCAGAAACTTTTAATCAACCCAGGCTATTGGGAGAAAACGAAACTTATATAGAAGCAAATCCTAACCGATTTGTTGCCAACGAAATCTGGCGGATTTTAGGCGATATGCGATAATTTACTTTTTAACTTACCAACAAAGTATCATCCTGCTCCAATAACTTTTTTAGCAATATTGATATTTCAGCAGCTTTATCCATAATCATAATATGTTTCCCTCCAATAATAGTGTAATGGTTCGTTACATACCTTAAGGGCAACAGCCGGTCGCCGGTGCCATGAATATGGATGAGGTTTACCGGCACAGCAGCATTTTGCCAGTTTAAAATTGCACCAATGGCCCATGCCGTAAAAGCAGGGTCCGTTTCCAGCATAATCTGCCTGAAGGTTTCTTTCTGATCTTTTCCCTGAGGGCCAATAAAATACCTGGTAAACTTTCCGGTTGATTTTATAAAACCAGGAGACACCCAACTGTACACCGGAAAATACTTCCACATTCTTAAATACCCGGGAAATTCAAGGTGGGTTTTATTACTGCTGATAATAATGCCTTTCACCTTTGGGTCGGCTAATACCATCTCGGTTACCAGCATGCCACCAAATGAAACTCCAACAACTATCGGGGCTTCATCCTTAATGGTTAAACGTAAACGAAGGGCATACTCCTTAAGCGATTCGTTTTTAACCGGATTGATCCAATCCACAAAAACCGGGTCGCACCAACTTAAATCAAGATAAGTAAAGGCCCTTTTGTTTGCTCCCAATCCTGCAATAAAATACACCTTCATAGCTTACCGTTATTTGCTTTACTTCATTCAAACTCATATTAAACAACCCTGGTAAAATAATAATTCTTCTTGCCCTTTTGTACCAACAAGTATTTGTCCTGCAACAAGTCGTTTTTATCAAGAGTTAATTTATTGGTGCCGATTTTTGATTTGTTTAAACTAATACCACCTGCCTGCCACATTTTACGGGCTTCACCTTTGCTTGCAAAAATCTGTGTGTCCGTTAAAAAAGTCAGTAAATCATATCCTTCTTCAATAGTGGAGCGTTCAATTTCGGCAGTGGGCACACCCTCCATTACCTGTAATAACTGTGCTTCGCTTAAACTTTCCAAAGTTGCAGCAGTTGCATTACCAAACAGTATTTCCGATGCTTTTACTGCAAATTCAAAATCATCGCGACTATGAACAAACACGGTTACTTCCTCCGCAAGCTTTTTTTGTAAAGCACGCTGGTGTGGCGCTTCGGCATGTGCAGCTAAAAGCGCATCAATTTCATTGTGTGGCAACAGGGTAAATATCTTAATCCATTTTTCAGCATCGGCATCGGTTGAGTTTAGCCAAAACTGGTAAAACTGGTAAGGGCTGGTTTTAGAAGCATCCAGCCAAACATTTCCTTTTTCCGATTTTCCAAATTTGGTTCCGTCCACTTTGGTAATCAGCGGACAGGTAAACGCAAATCCTTCGCCCGACCCTTTACGGCGAATAAGCTCGGTACCTGTAACAATATTACCCCACTGGTCGCTACCACCCATTTGCAGCTTACAATTTTTGTTTTTGTTCAGGTAGTAAAAATCGTAACCCTGTACCAACTGGTAAGTAAATTCGGT
>JBBSJX010000535.1:0-2539 GCA_038256825.1 Chitinophagales bacterium | reverse complement strand
TGTAGATGCAAGCGAATGTCCCCCAACCTATGGAGTGCCGTACGGGCTGGTTATTGCCTTAATCGCCGGGGGCGATAAAGCCATTACACAGGCGGTTGAAAATGCTGAAGACAGTTTGGAAGATGGCTGGAGCGACCTGGAAAAACATTTTGTAAGTAATAAAGATGTTGTGGTTGGCCTGGCCGCGAGTGGTACAACACCATATGTAATCGGAGCATTAAAAAACTGCCAGGAAAAAGGGATTACGACGGGATGCATTGTTTGTAACGCAGGCTCACCCGTAGCTGCTGTTTCGGATTGCCCCATTGAAGTAGTTGTAGGACCTGAGTTTGTTACCGGCAGCACACGTATGAAAAGTGGTACCGCTCAAAAACTGGTATTGAACATGATTTCTACTTCTGTTATGATTAAACTGGGAAGGGTAGAGGATAATAAAATGGTCAACATGCAATTAAGTAACGAAAAACTGGTAAACCGTGGGGTGGAAATGGTAATGCACCAATTACATTTAAATGACTATGATAAAGCCAAAGACCTTTTGCTTTTGCATGGTAGCGTTAAAAATGCAGTGAGTGCCGGAAAGGGTAAATAAAAATTTATTTGGTAATTATTCTTTGTAAATTAGTGGTACAAAAATCTACTATATGAAGAATAAAATTTTACCCTTAATTGCCTTTTCGGCAGTACTCTTTTCTTCAGCACTTCAAGCCCAGCAAAACAGGGCTTTTGCTGTTACCAGCGATGTTAAAGGCACTTTTTTCTGGAATTCCATCCGGGAAATTGACCTTAGTAGTGGTGAAGTAACCAAAACTTTTTACGATAAAAGCCTGCATCCCAAATTTGAAATTGTCAGCCATTACAAAGCGACAGATGTTTCGAATACTGCCAGCCGTGGTAGCATGAAGATGATGCCAATGGCCGAGGGAGTAGCGGCAACTGCTTTTGATGCCAAACACAACCGTTTATACTATACAACCATGCGCGGTACGGAGCTGCGCTATTTTGATTTAAATAGCCCATCAGGGAAAATTGTTTACCATGATATTCCTTTGTTTACAGGTAACCGCCTTGACGAGGCAAACGTAATTACACGTATGACCATTGGAGCTGATGGTGCAGGTTATGCCCTTACCAACGACGGTAAAAATCTTATTCGTTTTAGTACCGATCAAAAAACAGTAATTACCAACCTGGGCGAACTGGTTGATGGAAAAAATAATGGTAGTATAAGTGTACACAACCTGTGTAGCAGTTGGGGAGGAGACATGGTCGGGGATGCTTACGGTAATCTTTACCTGGTAAGTATGCGCAACCATCTATTTAAAATAAATCCCCAAACCCGTATTGCAGATCATTTAGGTTTGATAAAAGGATTACCCGCAGATTTTACCAGTAACGGTATGGCGGTGGATGCAGATGGAAATGCACTTTTAAGCAGCGCCACGTTTGCAACCAATTATTTTCGTTTAAATATAGGAACCCTGGAAGCTTCGCCAGTTAAAAATGGTAACAGTGATATTATTTTTAATGCTTCGGACCTTGCCAGTAGTTATTTGTTGTACCAAAACCGCGGCATACCAGCAAAGATTACTCCTGAGGTTCTGGGTAACGAAATGGTTAGTGTTTTTCCAAACCCGGTTGCTAATAAAGTGCTCACGGTAAAGTTTGATAAAATACCAGCTGGAAAGTATAACCTTACTTTACTGGATGCTTCCGGAAAAGGCGTTTTAGCGCGTTCGCTGGTTATAAATGGCTTTGGCCAGGTTGAGCGGATCAATCTTCCCAAAACTGCCTCAGGAATGTATATGTTAAAACTAACCGGTGATAGCCGTAAAGAGTTTTATAATAATAAAATTGTGGTTCAATAAGTACGTTTCATTTTGTGACAAGGGCTGCTGAAAAGCGGCCCTTTTTTTGTTTGGTGGTATTCCTCTTTTTTAGATGGTATAATTGTTTCAAACTTATAATTTAAGGTTTAGCTAAAATGATAAGATAGTTGAACAATGTGTGGAGAGACTTTTATGATACTTTAATTTTGTAAAGTTGAGCAAGAAGGGGTTAATTTTTATTAATAAATTATTTATGCACGATATAGAACCCTATTTTAACTGGCGGCATTTATACATGGCTGAAGAAGATAAGCGATCTCCTTTCTATGGTAGAGAATACAGCGAATTTGAATTTACACAAACCATTTACAATTATTACATCCATCCGCAGTGGGACGAATTTGGAAGTCGCACCCTTTACATGAAAATTTTGTACGTTGATTATACTGAGCAATTTGCAATTATAGAATTAATAGGGGAATGGAATGATGCTATTGAAGATGACATCATGACCATGAAAAGAGATATAATAGATGATATGTTTTCGCAACACATTACTAAGTTTATTTTGATTACCGAAAATGTATTGAATTTTCACAGTGGCGATAAAGATTACTATGAAGAGTGGTTTGAAGAAGTAACCGACGAAAATGGTTGGGTGGTTGCACTAAACATGCCTGAGCAAACCCAGTATGATTTCAAAAAAAAGA
>JBBSJX010000534.1:0-2551 GCA_038256825.1 Chitinophagales bacterium | reverse complement strand
TGGTGACGGTTTTTAAAACGGGTCCGGATATATTTATTCCAACAGCTTTTACGCCTAATAGTGATGGGCGGAACGACGTTTTAAAACCAATTTCGGTTGGAATTAAGGCTTTTACATATTTTAAAATTTACAATCGCTGGGGGCAAATGCTGTTTAGTACCAGCGAAACAGGTAAAGGGTGGGATGGCAGGTTTGGCGGTTTTGATCAACCCAGCGGCACCTATGTGTTTAGTGCAGAAGGTATAGATTACCTGGATAAAAAATTGGTAAAAAAGGGTACCGTTGTTTTAATTAGGTAAAGCCATGCTTTAAAGTCTGGTGTTTGCTTTACCAACCAGCTTTTTTATTAGCTTGAGAAATTAATATTTATAAATTTGCCTTCTGTAAATTTTCAATTTTATAATACACAACCGTTTCCAAAAAATTTTTAAATTAAGTTATGATCCAACGTATACAAACCATCTGGTTATTTTTAGCTTCCCTATGTACATTCCTCACTTTAAAATTTCCCTTTTACAGTGGGTCCACACTTGAATTGCCTCATGTAGAATTAAATGGACAATTTAGTATACCATTAATGATTTTAACTGTGATAAGCGGAACGACTGGAGCCATCAGTATTTTTCTTTTTAAGAACAGGAAACTACAAATGAGGGTTAGTATTGTAGCATTATTACTTCAGATTGGATGTATTGCGTTATACATAAACGCCATAAAACAATTTACAACGGGAACTTTTGCTCTGTGGTCGGTCCTCAGTTTATTGGTTGTGATCTTTTATATTATGGCTATTATGGGAATAAGCAAAGACCAGAAACTGATTAAAAGCCTTAACAGGCTTAGATAGTTAAATCTAAATAAATCTAAATGCAATAAAAAGAACCAATGTTTAAAAGATTGGTTCTTTTTATTTTAATTCATTTTTATTGCGAAATATTCTTTTTTGCCATTTCAGCCTTGTTATCGCGGGTTAATACCCAAAAAATAGTTGCAGAAGATATTACCATGAAGAAGAATATAATTAACATCATATAAAAAATTTTAATTAATGAGTATGGACCTTTTATATAAAAATTTTGTACCAGACCTTATTTACGAAGAACTTTAAAAATGGTTTTAAATATTTAAAATATTTTCAGTGTTTTTACTCATTACAATGGGAGCTTTACAGTATTAGAATGTAGAAATGATTAATAAGTATCTTCGTAAAAACAAATTTTCCGCAAAGTGGCGGAAATATATACAACTATGATAGCGATTGATAATGTATTGGTAAGTGACGAGGTGGTGGAAGAACAATTTGTTTGTGATCTTACAAAATGTAAAGGAGGCTGTTGCGAAGATGGTGATGCGGGTGCACCACTTGAAGTACCTGAGTTAAATGAATTAATTGAGCATTATAAAGTGATATCCACTTATATGAGCCAGGAGGGCCGTAAGGAAATTGAACGCCAGGGAAAATATGTTTATGATACCGAATTTGGATGGGTTACTCCAACTATAAAAGGTAAAATGTGTGCATATGGTTACCGCGATGATCTGGGAATTATAAAATGCGCTATTGAACAGGCTTATAACGATGGCAAACTGGATTGGAAAAAACCCATTAGCTGCCACCTGTTCCCCATCAGGATTAAAAAAAGCAGGGATGGAGCTACTGATTATGTGAACTATGAACCCCGTGAAGACCTTTGCAGTGCTGCCTGCAAACTGGGCAAAAAACTAAAAGTTCCTACCTATATATTTTTAAAAGAAGCAATCGTTAGAAAATATGGTGAAGCTTTTTACGAAGCATTGGAAGCTACGGCTGCTCATAAAAAAGAAACCAGTACCCCATAAGTACCTGTATCCTGTTTAAACCAGATTTACTTTTACAAATAAGGTTTGCTCCATATTGTACAAATAGTTGAAGAGTGCGACGCAAGAATGTTTAATTGAAATATAAAGGCTTAGTTCAATAAAAAATTTATGACAGAAATTGCAGAAACATTTATAGCCAGGAGTACGATAAAATCGGCTGATCTTGAACACAGGCGAAAAATTAATTTTAATATTTCGAAGTACAACGCAGTGGTGCCTGTTGGCAAACAACAGTTTACCAATGTTATGCTGGCAAGAGAAAGAGCTAAAAATGCAAAATGGCGTGCATTGGAAACGCTTGACCAACAATTGGAAGAATTTGAAATGCAGTTTACCCGCCGTGGTGGTAAGGTAATATGGGCCGAAAATACAGAACAGGCTTTAGCTGCTATAGGAAAAATTTGCGATGAGAAAAATTGCAAAACCGTAGTGAAAAGCAAAAGCATGGTTACTGAAGAAATTCACCTGAACCGTTTTTTAGAAAACAAAGGAATTGAAAGCGTTGAAACCGACCTGGGTGAATATATTCAACAATTGGATGGTGAGGCTCCCTACCATATTGTTACCCCTGCCATGCATAAAAGCAAGGAAGATGTAGCTAAACTTTTTGCAGAAAAGTTAGGCACCCCATCTAACCTTACTCCAGAGGAATTAACCCTGGTTGCCCGGGTTAATATGAGAGAAAAATATG
>JBBSJX010000533.1:0-2553 GCA_038256825.1 Chitinophagales bacterium | reverse complement strand
CCTGCAATAAGCAATTGGCCGCGTTTTAAAATGGCTACATGGGTACAAACTTTTTCTACCTCGTCCAGTAAATGACTGGCCATAATAATGGTTTTGCCTTCGGTTGCCAATTGTTTAATCAGCTCTCTTATTTCGGCTATGCCTACGGGATCAAGCCCGTTAGTGGGCTCATCAAGCACTAAAACATTGGGATCGGCTAATAGGGCGGAAGCGATTGCAAGTCTTTGTTTCATACCAAGTGAATAGGTATTGAAACGGCTGGATCTTCTATTAAACAGATCCACCTTTTTTAAAACGGTATCAATATTTTGCTTGCCGTGGCCTTTTATTTCAGCAGCTATTGCCAGGTTTTGCTCACCTGTTAAGTAGTGATAAAAGTTAGGGGTTTCTAATAAAGTGCCCACTTTTTTGCGTTGTTCGGCTGAGCCGGGTTCATCAAAAAATGTATAGGTGCCCGATGTAGGTTTTAATACATCCATTACGATACCGAGCATGGTTGTTTTACCGCTGCCATTTGGGCCTAAAATGCCAAATACACTCCCCTCGGGTATGCTAAATGAAACATTATTTAATGCCTGAATTTTTCCGTAAAACTTGGTGATGTTTTGAAGCGATAGTACCATAACTAAATGGAAGCTTAATATTTAGGTGTCCAAAATACCACCTTCTTTTGGATTAAAGCTAGTTAGCTAAAACTTCTTCGAGCTTTTGGTTAAGGGCAACATCACGTAAATCGCGGGCAATTATAATTCCTTCTTTATTTAACAGGAAGTTTGCGGGAATGGCTTGCACACCAAATTGTGCAGCAGCCCCGCTTTTCCATCCTTTAAGATCGCTTACATGTATCCAGGTTAGCCCATCTTTTTGAATGGCCTGTAACCAGGCAGCTTTATTTTCATCGAGTGAAACACCCAGCACCGTAAAGTTTTTGTTTTTGTATTGCTTGTATGCACTAACAACATTTGGATTTTCCTGCCGACAGGGGCCGCACCAGCTTGCCCAAAAATCGACCAAAACATACTTGCCTTTTAAAGATGATAATGATACCGGGTTGCCTTTTACATCGTTTAATGTAAGATCGGGTGCCGGTTGGCCAATGGCAGTATTTTGTGCCACATTCAACATGTTTTTTAAATTAGTAACATAAATGGTGTTACTAATAGAAGGATCAAATTTCTGGTAAATACTATCCAGCGATTGATGTTCCATTGTTTGTGCCAGATCCTGGTAAACAATATAGGCGCCAGCTATGCTTGTTGGGTTTTCGGTTACAAATTGTTTGATGGCTTCTTGCCTTTCGGTCATGAGTTGGTTGTACTCGCCTTGTAATTTTTGTAATATGCCAATATCGCTGGTGCTTTGGGCTTTTTGGGCCTGCGCTGTAAGGTCTTTAACTTTTGACTCATACATTTTTAAAATTTTCTTCAAAGCATTATAATCGGTGTTTTCTATTCCGCCAACAACAGTTGCAAGGTGTACCGAATCTTTTTGGCCTTCAATATGTATGGATGCGTTTTCTACTACAAAACTCAGGGGAACACCTTGTTCGGTTATTGATTGTGGCAAATAAAGGATGGCCATTAAAGGTTCGGGAGTGCTGCCTTTAAATGTAAAATTATTGCCTTTAATGTAGGCTGTATCCGTTTTTTCGATGCCTAAATATTGCAGCACAACTATCTCATTATCTGCTGCTGCGTTTACTGTGCCGTTGATTGTAAAAACAGTGTCTTTATTAACATTGTTCTCGCCTGGGCCGCCTTTTGAATTTTGTTTGCAGGCAACAGCTATAACCAACAGAAAAAATATAGAGATGTAACGCATGGTTCAATAATTTTCCCGAATGTACAATGTAATGCAGGGAGCAGTTCTTAAATTTTTGCTATTAAAACAGCGGAAGGGAAAGTTTTGAGTAAAGTAATTTTAAAAAATTGAGTTAGAATGCGATTGCACCAAGTATAGTTGGCAAAGGGTGCATCGTTCTGCAAACCCACAAAGTATTGCCACCGTTGCTATCAAAAACTGCTTTTAAAATGAGTACCGATAGCTATAGCATGGCGTCAACCTAATTTTTTTTTATTGAACGAACAGCAGGCTTTTATTCTGCTCCGGTTGTGTCACACCCTTGTACCACATCTTTTTATGGCAGCCTTTTCCGCATAATTTCCCGTGCATCAAGTTATATTAATCTTAATTCTTTTTAACGACACTTTCACTTCAAACAATTGCCTGGTAAAGGGTTTAGCGAAATTTTAGAATGCTTGAGTTGACGCCTTTGCGATAGCTTTCGACGCAACAACTGCCGCATACTGGTATACCGCCGGTTACATAAATAAATAAAGCATTGACCTTTAGGCCAATGCTTTATTTATTTATTATGAAGGTTAATTAGTTGCGGATGGGTTTGCCACTTTTTAAAACACTCTGAATTCTTTCAAGTGTTTTCTTTTCGCCGCAAAGGCTTAAAAAAGCCTGCCTTTCCAGGTCGAGCAAATATTGTTCGCTTACCAAAGTAGGCTCGCTTAAGTCGCCGCCGCACATTACATAGGCGAGTTT
>JBBSJX010000532.1:0-2572 GCA_038256825.1 Chitinophagales bacterium | reverse complement strand
TAAGCTTATAGAGTGCGTCATATTTATCTAGGTCTTTTATTAAACTAATGCCTTGTTCATAATCAAAAGGACCGGGCATGGCAATGCCCATCATTTTTGATGCGTCTGCATGGCATGCTATACATTGAGCTACTGCTTCTGTCCACTCTTGTATTATCTGTTTGGCATTACCTTTAGAATTTACATGACGGCGAATTAAAGTACCAGGAATAATTGACTGCGATTGAAGGTCAACCAGCGCAACAGTTATATGCGATCCCCCAATATCAATACCTGTAACAATATTATTATTCACTATGAAAATTTTATTTGATGGAATACGGATGACACGAATTGAATGGATTTACACGGTGAATGTTTGAAACCATGATGAAACACGGATGATACGGATGGAAGGTATTTGCACAGTGAACTTCTAAAATTAAAAATCCTGTTTGATCCGTGTAATCCGTGTTCTAAATTGTTCACACCACCTTGTTCTAAATAGTTCATTTTTAATATTAAGTAAGTGTGTTTTCTTTTGCCGGTGTGTAATGACCTTGCACTATGGTTTTAGAAAACCCACGGGTCTTCTGAGAATGTTTTACTTGTTGTCATCAACGGCAAACTATCCGTTCTAAAGGGGACAGCAGGCAAACCCGCAGCATTATACAAATCAATTACTCCGGGGTTATCACTCCAGGCATACCTGACTGAAACCGGTTTACTCACCTCTTTACTAGTAAGTACAACTGTATTATTTACAACAGATGCCTTCGCCCAATGAAACTTGTTATCACTGCCCGCGACAGCGAACCCATGCACATATCCATACTTATCTTTTGTTACCAGGTTGCCCGTTCCTTTTGCAAAGTGAATGATCACAGAACCGTCTTTAATTTCGAACGATTGGTAAGTTGGACCTTTGCTAACAACGTCCTTATTATAAGCCACAATCAATGCATCAAGCCCTAATCGCTTGCCTACATCCATTTTGTTTTTAGGGTGAATATCATTTGCTTCACCAATATCTATAATGGTTGCCATGCCGGTGTTGGGTAGTTTTAATGCAGCAGATTGTGCGTCTCGTAACTCAGCCCATTCACTCTCCTGAGGTGTGGCAACTTCTTTCATATAGTTAGCCAGTTGTACAAACAGGAAAGGAAGATCGCCTTGTTTAAATTGTTTACGCCAGTCGTTTATTAGGGCAGGAAACAAGGTGCGGTATTCACTTGCCCTGGGTGCATTACTCTCTCCCTGGTACCAAATAAACCCTTTGACAGCAAGCCGGGTTAGCGGAGCAATATTGGCATTGTACAAAACAGCAGGGGTGGAAAAGGGGCTTACATTTACCACGTGTGGTTTGGGAAATGTAGCTGCATCAATTTTGTTATCGGCTTTATACAACCATTGTCCCAGCAAGATGGGATTACCCCAAATAGCGTTTGAATACATACCACCTTTGCCACCAGCATCAAATACGCGAACCACTATTACGTTGCCCGTAGGTTTTAAAATATTTGCAGGAATACTATAATTACGCCAGTTTTGATTGCCATAACCTTCACCCACCTTTTGCCCGTTCACCCATACAATATCATAATCATCAATTTGATTTAAGGGCAGGGGCAATGCATCGCCTTTAAAGTTTTTAGGAAGATCAAACGTTTTTCTAAACCAAACTGCACCGTCAAAGTCAGCCAGGCCTTTGTCTTCCCACCAGGCAGGTATTTCCATTGTTTTCCAATCGGCAATATTGGTTTCGGGTAAGTACCATTGTTGTTCAATGCCTTGTCCTTTCAGGTAGTAATTGGCTTGCCATTCGGGTTTCATTTTATCAAATGCAGCCGTTATTTCTTTAAAACTTTTAGCCGGCGCTAAATAGGTTTTATGAAAGTTATTAAACTGCGGAAATGTAGAAAGCGCTTCAGGACTCATCCACGTTTCAATTGCCGTTGCTCCAAGGTTGTCGCTTATTAAGCCGATAGGCACCTGTAATGAATCATTTAAAAATTTGCCAAAGAAATAAGCCGTTGCAGAAAAATGCCTGATCGTTTCTGCTGAAACTTCCTTCCATGTGCCACCACTCAAATCATCTTTGTGCACATAATCCATACCTATAGAAGCGGTAAATATTCTAAGCTTCGGGTTTTTTATAGCAGCAGTATCTACAGGCGAATAACCTATTTGATCAAGTGTATATTGCATGTTTGATTGTCCGCCGCAGATCCAAACATCTCCAAACAATATGTTTTTTAATTCAACCGTATTAGCCTTTCCAATAACAGTAATATCATAAGGGCCACCAGCACTTTGAGCAGGAAGTTTTATGGACCACTTTCCATCTTTGCCTGCAACGGACTTCAGTAGTAGTCCTTTAAAGTTAATTGCTACTTTTTCTCCTGCATCTCCAAAGCCCCAAATATTAACTTCTTTATCTCTTTGCATAACCATGTTGCTCTGAAATATTACAGGCAGCCTGACTATAGCAAAAACATTTACTGTAACAAAGCAGCTTACAAGTAACAGAAAAAACTTTTTTAAATAAATCATATTTCAGTTTGGTTGTTAGTGCGCTTGTGATGCAGGTAAT
>JBBSJX010000531.1:0-2580 GCA_038256825.1 Chitinophagales bacterium | reverse complement strand
GGTAGAAAAAGAAATAAATGATTCTAAGCCGGATTCCACCAAAACTTCAGGGATCCTTATTAATAAATCAAATCGCACTTCTACACCAGAACAGTATATTGTTTTGATTGATAAACAATCTGCCGACAATAGAAGAGAAATACCTGAATTAGACAATGATTTTACAGATGAAAATTAGAAACCCGAATTTTAATTATACAATTTTAGCTACATTCTTTTTTGTTGGGATTTTAGCAATAGGGTGCAGCACCACAAAGCATGTTCCTGAAAAGGATGCATTATACACTGGTGCAAGCATTGATATAAAAAACTCCGAAGTAGGTAATAAAGAAACTAAGGTTATTAAAGAAAACCTGGAAGGTTTGGTAAGACCTAAACCCAATACAAGTTTGTTTGGCATTCCGTTTAAGTTATGGATTTACAACCTGGCAGGAAAAGGAAATAAAGGATTAAATAAAATCTTAAAAAAATTTGGAGAGCCTCCGGTTTTACTTAGCCAGGTAAACCTGGAGAATAACGAAAAGGTATTAACCAACACCCTTGAAAATAAAGGTTTTTTTCATGCATCGGTGAAAGGCGATACAACCATTAAAAACAAGAAGGCTTCTGCAAATTATGAGGTACGAACAGGTGTACAGTATACCATTAATGAAGTAATATTTCCCCCGGATAGCGGCCGCATAAATATGGAAATCAATAATAGTGTTTCAAAATCTTTACTTAAAAAAGGAAATAGCTTTAACCTTGATGTTATAAAAGGAGAAAGGCTACGAATAGATGCCGATTTAAAAGAGAAGGGTTACTATTATTTTAACCCGGAACATTTAATTGTTTTTGTTGACAGTACCATTGGCAATAACATGGTTAATTTATTTGTGAAATTTAAACCAGATGTGCCGCAGGCAGCCAAACAAAGATATTCAATCAACAACGTATATATCTACCCCAATTATAGTTTAAACGCAAATATTACCGACAGTCTTTATGCAGATACAATTTCGTTTAGAGGGTATAATGTTATCGATAATAAAAAAACTTTTAAACCCCAGGTATTTGATAGGGTTATGATGTTTTCGCCACAGGATATTTATAACCGTACCGATCACAATTTAACCCTGGCACGGTTAATAAACCTGGGTATCTTTAAGTTTGTAAAAAACCGCTTTGAACTTTTGCCAAACAAATCTGAGTTAAATGCATATTACTACCTTACTCCACAGCCCAAAAAGTCGCTTAGCCTGGAGGTGGGCGCACTTACCAAACTAAACAATTCAACCGGCTCCGAAGTTTCGGTAAAATGGCGAAACCGCAACACTTTTAGGGGAGCCGAACTACTAACCATAAGCTCTTACCTTGGAACTGAGGTGCAGTTCAACTCGCAGTTTAGCGGCTATAATACACTTAGGTATGGAGCCGAAGCAAACCTGGCCATTCCGCGTTTTGTAATACCGTTTTACAGGTTTAATACAAAAAGTACGTTTGTACCCCGCACCAATATGAAACTGGGGTATGATGTATTACAACGCCAGAAACTATACACGCTTAATTCGTTCAGGGGCGAGTTTGGATACATATGGAAACAGGACATTAAAACGGAACACCGCCTCAATCCCATTTCAATTAATTTTGTTCAGCCACTTAACGTAACCCGCGAATACGATAGTACTATTGCCTTTAAGCCTTTGCTAAAAAGGGCTATTGAAAAGCAGTTTATATTGGGTTCTAATTATAACTTCAATTACAATCAACTGGTCGACAAAGAAAAGAATGCAACCGGAATGTATTTTAATGGGTTGCTTGATCTTTCGGGCAACATAGCCGGGTTGTTAACTGGTGGAAATATTAAAAATGGCGATACGGCCAAAATTTTAGGGGTAGCTTTTTCGCAGTATGTAAAAACTGAAGCTGATTTTAGATACTACAGAAAAGTTGGATTAAAAAAGCAGTGGGCCAACAGGATTATTGTAGGTTTGGGTTACCCCTATGGCAATTCAAATGTTTTACCTTTTAGTAAGCAGTTTTTCATTGGTGGCAACAGTAGTTTAAGGGCCTTTAGAAGCCGCTCCGTAGGCCCCGGAACTTTTGGTGGCGGACAAGCCATTCCAGGTACTAAGCAGTTGTTGACCGATATGACCGGTGATATAAAACTGGAATTAAACACCGAATACCGTATTCCATTGAACAACATTTTTAGCACAGCAGTGTTTGTTGATGCGGGTAATATCTGGTTGTACAACGAGAATCCCCAACAACCAGGCGGCAAGTTTAGCAAAGACTTTTTAAAAGAGTTGGCAGTAGGCGCCGGTGTGGGTTTTAGAATTGATGTAACCATTCTGTTACTAAGATTAGATGTTGCCATACCCTTACGTAAACCATTTTTACCAGAGGGCCAGCGATGGGTAACCAACCAGATTAATTTTGGCGACAGCAAATGGAGAAGTGAAAACCTCGTTTTTAACCTGGCTATTGGTTATCCATTTTAAAATAAAAACATTGTAAAAAAGCCCCGGAACTTTTCGGGGCTTTTTATTTATTATTTAAAAAATTATTTGTTTACCAGCGGCAATACTTTGTGCATCT
>JBBSJX010000530.1:0-2595 GCA_038256825.1 Chitinophagales bacterium | reverse complement strand
ATTTGTAAATCAAAACAGAATGAGCACTTACGCCAGTTTGTTCAATCCATATTTAGCCATAAGAAATGTATCGATGGCACTTTCTGCTACAGATTTTTACGCTTACGCGGATTTTCAAACCGAGGCTGAAAATTACCGGCGAATATTAGTACGGCAAATGAACACCGATTACCGGGATCATTCCAAAACAGGTGAATTTTACGAATATAAGGCAGGTAAAAATTTATGGCAATCGCTTAAAGATTTTGATTACCAAATGCCACCGCTAAAATTTGCCTTAGTCAATTACTGGTTTGAATTTTTAGCATTAGTTTTCTGGGTAGGGATTATGATACTGGTTGTTAATTTAAAATTGAAAGATCAAAACTAAACATCATGATTAAACTGATATTTAAATACGAATGGCTGCATTTTAGCCGAAACCGATTTCAGCTGTTTATGGTTTCTTTAACTATTGCCCTGGGTTGTTACGCCATTTATTATGGTTGCACAGAAATCAAAAAACAACAACAAACCATAGCACATGTAAAGCATAATCAAACTGAACAAAGTGCCCGCATCCAGGCAGGTTTTACAGCAGATACAACTACTTTATCGGGTAGAAACGACCGCAAATTTGCCACTTTAACCAAGTTGGTTTGGCATAGGCATAAATACGCGGTTACATTTTCACCATCGCCGTTGGCTCCCTTATCACTTGGCCAAAGAGATCTACAGCCGTATTATTATAACCTATCGGCCATGAGTTTGTATTATCAGATCTTTCAAAACGAAATCGCAAATCCGCAAAAGCTTTTGGTTGGTAATTTCGATTTATCGTTTGTATTAGTGTATCTTTTTCCACTTCTCATAATCGCTTTTTGTTACGGGTTGCTTTCTTCCGAAAAAGATAAAGGTGTGCTTAACCTGTTAAAATCTCAGGCGGTAGCCGTTCATAAAATTATCCTGATAAAGCTTCTTTTCTATTTTCTGATTTTAATAAGCATTGGTTTTGTTTTAAGCATAGCAGGGTTTATAAGTTCGGGGGCAAGCTTGATACTGCACTTTAAACCCATGGCTTTATGGCTATGTACTGTGCTCGCTTATTTTACTTTTTGGTTTTCTGTAGTGTTTATTATTATTTCGAGTAATAAAAATTCGTCATTTAACGCAATAGTCGGTATCGGTTGCTGGTTGTTTTTTCTGATTATTATTCCTGCGCTTATCAATATCCTGATTACAGTTACCATGCCTTTAAACAGTAATGTATTATCGGGCATAAGCAGAAGAATGGGCGTTTTTAATGAAGATGTTGAAGAAAATCATAAAGTAGTTATCCGTGAATTTTTAAAAAAACGCCCTGACTTTAATTATGGCAACACCATGTATATTAAAAATTTACAGGGAAAAGGCCATGCTGCGTTTACCGTTTTAAATGATGAAAAATCTCGAAAGATGGTAGATGTGTATCAAAAACAAGTAGCCCATCGTGATGCAATAGCTACAAAGTTTAATATCATAAATCCAGCGGTTAATGCGCAGAATATCTTTGATTCTATTACCGAAGCCAATCTATATGCTTTCCAGAAATTTTACAGCGATGTAGTTTATTTTCATCACCGGCTGGTAAATTTTTATTATCCAAAAATTTTTAGTGATCGAAATTTTATAAAAACCGATTATCAGCAAGCACCAAAATTTGTAGAACCTAAATCCAGATCATTGAAGATGTACTCCTTTACTGGGATATTAGAATTGCTAATTACAGCACTATTGCTTTTTTGGATGGGATACACAGGTATTAAAAAAACTGTATAACCCGCAGGTGTTAAAATGGCTGTTATTTATGCAGCCCTTTTTCTCAATATAACAAATTTCAATTTGGTGGCCGTAAAAAGAAGAAGATAACCGATACACCACTCTCATCTCAAAAGCAGCGGATAATGTCCAAACACAAAATGGTGGATCAACTTCGTTTTGACTATCAACTGGAGGAGCGACGAAGGTCCACTATTTTCGTATTTATACGATTGGTGATACACCTACTCGTGCATGTTGCTATTGCGGCAGGAACAAAGGCAGGAGTCATGATAAATAAAAGAACTTATTGATGAAAGCTGTGGTAAGTTTAAAAAATAAAAAGAGGCTGCTTTCCAAAATTAGACGGCAACCTCTTAAACTTTAATTTTTACTGAACCTTAACGTTAAACGTCGCATCCAAATCTGTACTTCCTGGAGCTTCGGCACCTGTTTTAACTCCCGGCTGATGCCTTAAAATTACCTGTAATTTACCAGTAGCGGCGGTGGTGGTTACCGCATCGGATACAATACCGAGAGGTAAATTTTTGCTGTCTTTATCGGTAATGGTTACGGTAAGCACATTGGCTGGGGTAGGCTTAAAAACGAATAAATGGTCAACTGCTTCTTCGATCACTTCCTCCTTGATGTTTTCTACCGGATTTTCGGCTTCGTTTAAAACAGCGTCTACTTCCATTTTATAGCACCCATGTAAAAGCAGTAAATTTAAATAACCAAAACTGCGAAATCATGGAAACACAACTTACTGCTTTACCAAAGCTATTCATTGGCCTGGACATTCACAAGAAAAGCTGGGCT
>JBBSJX010000529.1:0-2596 GCA_038256825.1 Chitinophagales bacterium | reverse complement strand
CAATATTATTTGTTTTAAAGCAAATGATGGATAATATGAATGAAGCGCCTGCAAATATTTTTGGGGTAGCTTTTGGCCCCGGGTTAACTATGGAAACATTTATTGCATCCAAATTATGAACCTGCAGCACCGCTCTTTAAATAAAGAATTGTTAGATGAAGAAAATATTCCTTTTGAAGACATTAAGAAAAATATGCAGGAGCTTAATTTTATTAATACCTGGCTTGGTGGGCATTCTATTACCATAAGCGGTTTAAAAAAACTGGTAGGTTTAAATAATTCGGTAACTATTTGTGAAATTGGCTGCGGGGGAGGAGATAACCTGGTTGCGTTAAATAATTGGTGTAATCAACATCAAATTAAGGTTGGTTTTATTGGTATTGATATTAATCCTTCCTGCACAATGTTTGCTGCAAGCAGGCAAGAGCTAATGAATAATACTACCTGGCTTACACTCGATTACGAAAAGGTGGTTTTTGATCAAAAACCTGATGTCATATTCTCCAGCTTGTTTTGTCATCATTTTACCAACGATGGTTTGATTTGTCAACTAAAGTGGATGCAAAAAAACAGCAAGCTTGGATTTTTTATAAATGATCTTCAACGCAATTATTTAGCTTATTACCTAATTAAGATACTAACTAAATTATTTTCATCTTCTTATCTTGTAAAAAATGATGCACCCCTGAGTGTAGCCCGTGGTTTTAAAAAAAACGAATGGAACAGGCTTTTTAGTGAAGCAAAAATGCATTCTTATTCAATTAAATGGAAGTGGGCCTTCAGGTACCTGATAATTTACAAAAATGACAGAAACAGCTTTATATGATGTTGCTATTATTGGTGGAGGATTAGCAGGCCTGTGTTTAAGTATACAGGTTGCAGAGGCAGGTTTTAAAGTTATATTATTTGAGAAGGAACATTATCCTTTTCATAAAGTTTGTGGTGAATATATTAGCCTGGAAAGCTGGGATTTTTTAATACAGCGCGGGGTACCATTACAAAAATTTGATTTACCCGTTATGACGAAGTTCCAAACATCGGATGTTACGGGCCGGTTATACAATTTTAAATTACCCCAGGGCGGCTTTGGTATCAGCCGCTATAAATTAGACCATAGTTTATATAATATTGCTGTAGAAAAAGGTGTTGAAGTAATGGCCGATACCAAGATTATGGCCACACGGCAAAACAAAAACCAGTTTATACTGGAAGGAGTTTCCAATACTTATAATGCCAAAGTGGTTGCCGGTAGTTTTGGTAAACGCAGCAACCTCGACATAAAATGGGCAAGGCCCTTTACGGTAAAAAACAGCAGCTTAAGTAATTATTTAGGAGTAAAATACCACATTCGTTTTCCCCACCCGCACGATACCATTGCGCTGCATAATTTTAAAAATGGGTATTGTGGAATTTCAAAAATTGAAGAAGATATTTCGTGCCTTTGTTACCTTACTACTGCAGCCAATCTTAAAAATAATGGCAACTCTATTTTGCAGATGGAAGAAGAGGTGTTGCATAAAAATCCAATATTAAAAAAAATATTTACGACTGCAACGTTTCTTTATCATAAGCCTTTAACTATATCGCAGGTAAGTTTTGCCCCAAAAAACCAGGTTGAAAATCATGTATTAATGTTAGGCGATGCAGCAGGAATGATTACACCTTTATGCGGGAACGGAATGAGTATGGCAATGCATGGAAGTAAGCTTGCTTTTTTATCAATACAAAAGTATTTAAATAACCAGTTAACAAGGGAGGAAATGGAGCAGGAATATATTTTGGCCTGGCAAAATCAATTTGAAAAAAGGCTGAAAATTGGAAGAATGGTGCAAAGCCTTTTTGGAGGAAATCTTACTACTTCATTATTTTTTAAAACTATGGAAAAGGTGCCTATGTTGGCAAAAGCGGTAATCCGATCAACGCATGGGAAACCATTTTAACTAATTGTTTTAAATAAAAAGGTGCAGAAGGAATAAAAAGTACAAGTGTGCGACGCAAGACTGTTTATAAAAAACTCAAATGCCTGGCTCCAAAAAAAATTAGTTATAATTAATCCTTAGGCATGGCGGCACTGTGTCCCGGTGCAGCACTGTTTTCATTGTTTAAAGCACTATCGTTTCCTTTGCGGGTGTTATTAGCAGCACTATCAACAAACTCTTCTATGCCTGCGCCGTTTTGGCCATTTACAATATCATTCTGATCTTGCTCATTCACTACATTTTTGCCATCTTGTGGATTGGATTCGCCTGAAGATTTGGCTCCATTATCCTTTTCTACCTGGTCGTTTCCTTTAGGGTCTTGTTCCGGAGTTTTAGGACCTAAATCTTTATTTTCCATGGCATTACGTTTTTGTTTAGTTAATAAAGAGGAGCCTATAAGAGTTAAAAATGATTTTAAAGGTTTTCCTACATATTTATTTTAAAAAATTATCAATTTGCATAATTGATATCGGCTTTTCAACAACCTGAAATTTCGAATCATTAATATCAGGTTTATTGCTCGGTTTATTTGCACTTATCAAAAATAAATGAACATCGGGGCGAACTTCTAAAAATTGATTAGCTGCAGGCCAACCCAAACCGTCGGGTAAATTATT
>JBBSJX010000528.1:0-2612 GCA_038256825.1 Chitinophagales bacterium | reverse complement strand
TTGGCTATCCTGTCAATTTCTCCGCTTATTTTATCAGCCGATATATCTTTAACTTTTTTTGCCGGAACACCTGCATAAATACTTCCGGGTTCTACAATAGTACCTTCTAAAACCACTGCACCTGCGGCAATAATACTATTGCTGTTAACAATGCAGCGATCCATAACAATTGCTCCCATGCCTATAAGCACATTATCGTGCACGGTACAGCCATGTACAATGGCATTGTGGCCAATTGAAACATTGTTGCCAATATGGGTTGCATTTTTAAGGTATGTACAATGAATAACGGCACCATCCTGAACATTTACTTTGTTGCCCATTCGAATGTAATTCACGTCGCCTCTTAAAACGGCATTAAACCAAATGCTGCATTCATTGCCCATAATCACATCGCCAACAATTGTTGCGTTAGGTGCAATAAAACAATCATAACCAAATTGTGGTGAAGTGCCATTTACGGGTAGTATGTACGACATGTAAATTATTTTATGCTGTAAAACTTGTAAATATACTTTGAGGTAATAGTTTGGTGGCCTGATTACTATAATTGTTTAGAAACAAGCATTGGTTTCCATAGCAGCATCGTTGCAGCCTTGATCTACCGCCGGCGGTTTGCAATCATTTTATTTTTTTGCATCATACAATGAATATTTTATGAGCACAGTTTAGCTTAATTATTTAAACTATAGCCTGAGCAATAGGTAAAGGTGCAATTCAAAATGTAGCAGTAGTATTTAAAACGCTTTGTAACTTCAGGTGAGAAAAGATGCTTTAAAACATAAAGTAGAAGTGAGTGACACAACGATGTTGCCATGGAAAGCCTGGCTGGTCCACAAAAAAGCAGAGCGACAATTTGGAATGGACGCATTGGAAAGGGTGCATTCCAAATTGTCGTATTCCCAACAGGCGTTCCTATGGAACGCTTAAACTACTTTCCCGATATGTTCTACCCACGAAACGTTCCTTTGGAACGACTGGTGGCGTATAAAATAAACGCAACGGCTTTATTTCGTTCCGTAGGAAACGTTTGGTACTGGGTGCGACCATTTGGAATAGACCCATTGGAAAGATGATCGGTTTATAAGTAATCACTTCATTTAACTTTGATAAAAACTTTTTAGTAAATCGAGGCCTTCATACCAGTTAAAGTTTTAAAGTGCGTACTAAAACGTACATGCAATTTTTTTTATCCTTTATTTAAAAATTCATCCGAAATCTTAATAAATGAATCATCGCCAATTGTTTCTTTCCCATGTTGCACAAACCTCTCCTGCTCCAATTGCTTTAGAAATTGTAAAAGCCGAAGGCGTTAAAATGTGGGATAAGAATGGCAAAGAATATATCGACCTTATTGCGGGATTTAGTGTGGCAAATATTGGTCATGGTAACCCTGAAGTTATAAAAGCTGTGCAGGAACAGGCAGCAAAATATATGCATCTGATAGTTTATGGTGAGTTTATTGAAACCCCACAGGTTGCCTATGCAAAAATGCTTACCGATCATTTGCCGGCTTCTTTAAACTGTGTCTATTTTACAAACAGCGGTGCGGAGGCCACAGAAGGCGCAATGAAGCTTGCAAAACGTGCTACCGGCCGATCTAAAATTATAGCCTTTAACAAAGCTTATCATGGCAGCACCCAGGGTGCATTAAGTATTATGGGAGATGAATATTGGCGAAATGCATTCAGGCCACTACTACCAGATGTTTATCATTGTGACTATGGAAGCGAAGAAGCAATCGCATTGATTGACGAAAATACAGCGTGTGTAATTGTAGAAACCGTGCAGGCAGAAAGCGGGGTTACCAAACCATCTGCAAATTGGTTACAATTGTTACGCGACTATTGCACTCAAAAAGGAGCACTTTTAATATTTGATGAAATACAGGCCGGTTTTGGCCGTACAGGAAGTTTATGGGCTTTTGAACAATATAATGTAATACCTGATATTTTGCTATTAGGTAAAGCACTGGGTGGTGGTATGCCCCTGGGCGCATTTATAGCTGATGCTAAGTTGATGAACGTGCTCACTACTAATCCGGTTTTGGGGCATATTACCACTTTTGGTGGGCACCCCATTAGTTGTGCAGCGGGGATGGCGGCCTTAAAATATATGTTGGATACCAAGCTCATTCAAGGTGTAAAAGAAAAGGAACAACTGTTTTTACAATTGTTGAAACATCCATCCATTATATCTGTCCGTTCCGCAGGATTATGGTTATCGGTTGAATTTGAATCGTTCGAAGTTTGCAAAAAAGTGATTGATCAATGCATCCTTTCAGGCATTATAACCGACTGGTTTCTGTTTGCAACTAATTGTTTGCGGATTGCGCCACCACTTATTATTAGCGTTGAAGAAATAGAAAAAAGTTGTACAAAAATTATGGCAGGATGTGAAGAGAATCAGGGGAACTAATAAATAATTTTTATGGTTTTGATTTAAGTGTTTATTAATCAATAAAATTTTGACATAAGTATTTTTTGTTATAAAAATTTTCAATCTTTAAGGTAAATAAATATTTTTAAATTTTATCTGCTGCCTCTTCGCCGGTATTGATGGCGCCTTCCATAAAGCCCTGCCAGTCGGCCAAATGCTCACCGGCAAAATGA
>JBBSJX010000527.1:0-2618 GCA_038256825.1 Chitinophagales bacterium | reverse complement strand
TTGAAATTCAGTTTGGTATAAAAAGCCGTTGTCTAATTAAATTTATTAAGGTATTATGCCTAAAAACCAGGCCTTGGAGTAGCCATTCTTCTCATATCCATCGGGCCCTGTGTTGTAGCCTGCCCGGCGAACCTTTGCAGCCTGTAAGTAAATGTGGCTATAAAATACCTGGTGAGGCGGTTTGTACGGCTGTCGATGATTTGGTTTGCCGTAACCGAACGGTTGATATTACTGTTTTGTTTAAACAGATCAAAAGCTTCAACCTTTATAATGCCGTTCTTCTTTTTAAATAATTGTTTCTCAAGCGATGCATTCATAATTACCTGGTTACGGCTTACGTTGCTGGCCAAACCACTGTTGATGGTGTAATCAACATCGTATTTTAAAACCAGTGTTTTGGTGATATTCAAATTCATATTGCTGCTCAGCGTCCAGGCATTGCTTGATGAATTTTGAAGCGTGGTGAGCGCCTTTCCGGTTTTATTTTTATAGTGAACATCATTTAAACTATAGCTTATCCCGGTACCTAACTCAAGTATTTCTTTATAGTTATACTCAAAATTAAGGCCCTGGCTTACAATCCAGTTGCTGCCAATATTTCGAATGCTGTCAATCAAATTGATGTTGTGATTATAGTTGGCCGACCCTCTTACCGAAATCACATACTTGCGGTTTTTATAAGGCCTCGAATAAACATAAAAACCAAGCAGGTTGTAATAACCATTTACGTTTTCGGGCATGCTCAATTGCCTTCCGGCACCTTTATCAATGTTGTTATAAACAATCTGGTTTTTTATTGTGCTGAAAGTGACATTGGTGAACAAAACCTTACCACTAATAAAATTGAAATTATTGTACGACAAATTCATATTGTGGTTCATAGATGGTTTTAAATTTGGATTACCCACAGTTATGCGCTGCTGGTTACTTACGTCCTGCACAGGCTGCAACTGGCTAAAGCCGGGCTGGGTGGCGTTTCCGTTGTAACTAAAGTTTAATGTTTTTGTACGGTTGAAATTATATACAAACCTGGCAATTGGAAAAATATTTGCCCTGCGGATGGTATTGTACGAGCTGTCGCGGGTAATTGATTTGCCCTGCAGATTTACAGGTTGCACGCTTAAACCAACCGTGTAATTATATTTCTTTTTTGTAGTTCGTAAAGAAAGCCCGATGCGGTTATTGTAAAATTCATTTTCGTAATCATTGGTTAAAAACGAGTTGAGTGTTTTTACCTGCGATGCAGAATCTACATTAAAGGTCTTACGATCATTGCGGCTGTAATTTAAATTGTGCGAATAACTAAAATCGAGGCTTTGAGTTTTGTTTAATGGTTCCGAATAGGTAAACCTTGCGCCATAATTATAATTGTTGTTGTCCTGGTCAACATATTGAAAAATATTTCGGGGGCCAGGGAATGGCGGCACATATTGATAGCTTAAATTGGTAATGTCCTGTTGCGAATCATCCTGGCTGGTACCCAACGTAATGCTGGTTGAAAAATTACGGCCACGCTTTCTGAATTTATGATTGTATAAAATTGTAGCTGCCAGGTTAGGTGCTTTTGAACCGGTTACATTCCTGTTGCTGCCGTCGCTGGTTTTTGTACCATCGGTTTCACGATAATCGAAAATATTATAATTGTTTGCATCGCTGCCGCTGTAATTAATGCTGGGACTTATTTTCAGGTAATTAAAAGAATCGATCTGGTATTCCATATTAAAGGTAAACCGGTGCGAATTTCCTTTGGTGAGATTGTCAATATCCTGGTTATTAACGAAGCTGCTGGTTTCATAAAAGTTTTGCGATGAACTGCTTTGCACCTGGCTTGTATTTTTATGGTTGTACGAATAGCTGCCGTACACACTTATTCTTTTACTCCATTGATCACGATAGTTAAACCCAAATGAATTGGTTGTGGAAATTCCATTGCTGCTGCCGCCACTAAAAGCACTTGCATCCAGTTTCTGCATGGCACCCATACCACCGGCATTGCTCATTACACTCATACCGCTTCGCATCATACTGGTTGCACCACGGTTGCCGCCACCGCTAAAGTTGAACAAAGAAGTATTGGTGTTATTGCTGTTTCCTAAAAAAGAAATCTGCATATCATTATTAAAGTAATTGCCGTTGAACGAGGCCTGGTAACGGTCCTGTGTTCCATAACCGGCCGTAGCTCTGCCAAAAAAACCTTTGTTCTTGTCTTTTTTAATCTGGATGTTCATTACTTTATCGGGCTCGCCATCTTTGATGCCGCTAACCGTTGCCTGGTCGCCGTAATCATCAATGATCTGAATTTTATCTACAATATTTGCAGGCAATTCTTTAGTGGCCGTTTTTACATCGCCGCCAAAAAAATCTTTTCCGTTTACTTTTACCCGGCTTACCGCTTTTCCCTGTGCGGTTACATTTCCATCCCGGTCAACCTGCACACCCGGCAATTTTTTAAGGAGATCTTCCACAACAGCACCTTCTTTAACTTTAAAGGACGAAGCATTGTATTCAATCGTATCTTCTTTTATTACGATGGCTGCCGTTTGCACGGTTACTTCCTCCAGTAATTTGGCATCATGCGCCAATACAAAACTGCCAACATCAATTGTTTTTTCACTCTT
>JBBSJX010000526.1:0-2646 GCA_038256825.1 Chitinophagales bacterium | reverse complement strand
GGTAATGCCAACCTCATTACCAAAGTATATTTTCCCAGGATGTTCATACCGGCCAGTTCGGTGATCACCAGCCTGGTTGATTTGGGTATTTCCTTTTGTATTATGCTGCTGATGTTTGCCTGGTATGGTTATATGCCCAGTTGGCATATTGTTTTTTTGCCCTTGTTCGTATTACTGGCATTTACCTGTGCGTTTGGTATTGGGTTATATCTTACGGCGGTAAATGTAAAGTACCGCGATTTCAGGTATATCATTCCCTTTATTGTGCAGTTTGGTTTGTATGTAAGCCCGGTTGGTTTTAGCAGTTTTGTTATCAACGAAAAATACCGCATGCTGTATTCGCTTAACCCGATGGTGGGCGTGATAGACGGGTTCCGCTGGTGTTTGCTGGGCGACCCTATGCATTGGCGTTCGTTTATAGTTTCTGTGGCGATGACGATAGGTTTTTTGTGGCTGGGAGTTTATTATTTCAGGAAGATGGAAAGAACTTTTGCGGATAATATTTAGGAGGTAGCCTTTCGACTGCGCTCAGGATAAGGTTTAGGCCGTTCATTAACAATAGGCTGAGCATCGATAAAAATAAAATTCTTTCTTTTACCTGGAAGAAGTTTATTTTTCACTGCGTGAAAAAGGATATTTAATCACAATCCCGGCATACGTCGGGACAGGGGCACAAACCTGCCTGCCGGCAGGCAGAGAAACACAAAGGGGCTGCCTTAGGTAGTTATAAAAAAAATTTCAATGCATTTAAAACTAACTGAAAGAGAAGAATACCTGGGAAGAGAAATAGTGGATGCTGCTTACAAGGTTCATAAAGCTTTGGGACCTGGATTGCTTGAAAAGGTTTATGAAAGCTGTTTTTGTTATGAACTTACAAAAAAAGGGATACCTTATCAGCGACAATGCGCATTACCAATTATTTATGATGGTCAACAGATGGAAGAGGGACTTGTGATTGATGTATTTGTAGATGGGTTGGTAATTTGCGAACTTAAATCTGTTGAACAAATTAATCCAATCTGGAAGGTGCAAATTATAAGTCATCTTAAGCTAAGTAAATCAAGATTGGGATACCTGATTAACTTTAATGTGCCGCTGATCCGTGAAGGGATTAAGCGGTTTATGGTTTAGATAACTGAATGTGAAAAATAAAATGGGTTACCATTTTTCTTCGTGTCCTTTGTGTCTTTGTGGTAAAAAAAACAAACCCGAAGGGTTTAAAAAAATCCTTCAATGTAAAAAATTTCATAGTTAAAAAAGCAAACCAAACCCTTGCCAGTTAAACAAAAACTAATTCATGTCTAATTCCATCATACAAGTAACCAATCTTTCAAAAAGCTATACCATTAGCCACGAGGGCAAGGAGTGCTATACGGGGTTTAGTATTTTAGGAAGATGGAAAGGACGTTTGCGGATGATATTTAGCGTTGATGTTTTTCTAAGAAAAAATAATTAATTTTGGGTAAAAGGTTAATAAATGACTTATACTGACAGACATATTGTTGAGACTTACGCTGGTCTTTTTGAGGGGCTTAGCTTATTAAGCAAAATCGAACTGATTCAAAGCCTCTCAAAATCTCTAAAAGCCAGTAAAAAAAACAGGGAGTCTAACTTCTATAAATCCTTTGGTGCTTTTGCTTCAAGTAAGTCGGCAGAAGAAATAATTTATGATATTAAATTAAACCGGAAATTCAGGAAAAAGGGAATCAAATTTTAATGGCCTATCTCCTCGACACTAATACTTGTGTTTTCTATCTCAGAGGCAAACTGAATTTAGATGAAATAATCAAGGCTAAAGGAATAGACAACTTTTATATTTCAGAAATTACCATTGTAGAATTACGCTTCGGAGCCGAAAATAGTGATAACCCTTCAAAATCTCATAAAGCCGTTGATGCATTCTTAAATGGGTTATCTATTATTCCAATATTTGGCTGTATAAAGCGTTACGCCAAAGAAAAAGTACGGCTCAGAAAACTTGGCAAACCAGTGAACGACGAATTTGATTTGCTTATAGGTGTGACTTCTGTTGAAAATAAACTTACACTCGTTACTGACAACACAAAACATTTTGAGAACATTGCTGGAATTAAACTTGAGAATTGGTTTATCCGTAAATAACACTTCGGCCAGCATGATGTCGTTAGGCGTTATTCAGCCAAACTGGTATAAACTAAAAATATTTTCAATAAGGCCTGCCTTTAGTTTTATCCTCCGAAGCATAGCGAAGGCGGGCAGCAATGCATAAACAGTAAAAGATACCTGAACCGGCTTAAAATGCTTTAGCATTTTCACTTCGTGTCCTTCGTGTCCCTGCCTGTCGGCAGACAGGTTCGTGGCAAAAAACAAACCCGAAGGGTTTAAAAAAATCCTTCAACGTAAAAAACATCATCGTTATAAAAAGCAAAACAAAACCTTGCTTGTTTAACAAAACTAATTCATGTCTAATTCCATCATACAAGTTACCAATCTTTCAAAAAGCTATACCATTAGCCACGAGGGGAGGGAGCGCTATACCGCCCTGCGTGATGTGATGGCGCAAAAGGCAAAGAAGATATTTAAATCTTTAAGACCAGGGCCCTCCGTTACCAAAGAAGAGTTTTGGGCGTTAAAGGATATTAATTTTGAAATAGAACGGGGTGACCG
>JBBSJX010000525.1:0-2651 GCA_038256825.1 Chitinophagales bacterium | reverse complement strand
TTGATATTGCATAGTACAACTGGTAAATGCCCACCCCTGCGATAATTGCGGCTGCAATGCCCACAAGCCATTGACCATATGGTTGGCTCAATAGCTCGGAAACCATGCTTTGCTTGCTCCTTTTACCGGAGGATGATTTTGAGAAAAAAACGACTTTCATGGCCGCTATACCCAGCGAGGTATAAACCAACCCACTGAGCAGAAAACGCGCCCTTGCTACCAATCCTTTTGCTTTGGTGCCCTTGTTTTCGGTATCGGCAAAAGTTTGAATGATACGCCATATACTGTAGCTAAAAAGCCCCAACGCAATAATGGTCAGAATAATTTTTCCTCCTATCTGGTTTTCAACAATGCTAAATACTCCTTCTTTATCACTATTACCTGTAGATTGACCACCCATATTAAAAGCAGCCATAAAGGCAAATATGCCAACAAAACAATACACCACTCCTTTAGCAGTAAGGCCCACACGGGCAAATGATTTTACATTTGATGTAATAGAGGAGATATTAAACATAAATTTTTTATCAAAAAGAATATGCCATGTAGAATTCCCCAAGAATTAAATGCACCATTCATGGTTACTGTAAAAATCCTTATCAAAATCTAAATTATAAAAAAGATTGGTGCGTAAAGATGCCTGGTACAAGAGTGCGACGCAACCAAAGCCTGATAGAAAATTAATTGCTGGCTACCAAAAAAAAATCGCTAATGATTACCTGTGCCCAACAAAAATTAATAAACAAAAAAGCCTGCAATGTAAAATCATTGCAGGCTTCCAGTCAAAAGCTCCTTTATTTTTTTAGCGACAAAATATATTGAACCATCTGTGCAGCATCCTGCTTTGAAATCTGTGGATGCGGTATCATAGGAATTTGCCCCCATACACCTGCACCTCCGTTAATAATTTTTGCAGTAAGCATATTAATATTGGCCGGGTTGTTTTTATACTTTGCTGCAATTTGCTGGTATGATGGGCCCACCAGCTTTTCTTTAGCTGTATGGCAAGCCTTGCAATCACTATTTGCAACCAGGTTCATTCCGGCCAACACCATCGCTTTGTTGTTGTTCTGGCGTTTTTCTTTTACAGGTATGGGTGTTAGAGCAACTGGCTTTGATGGCTCTTTTACTTTTGCTACCGGCGCTACAGGCTCCACTTTTTCCACTTCTTCTACCCCTCCTTCAAAACGCACCCAATCGAGCGAGGCAATATTTTTATTAGGCATTGTGGGTTTAACAAACATAAAATATAAATCACGTTTGCCACCAGGATCGCTAATGGGCGTTTTAGATTCCACATAAGTATTCCATTTGCCGGTTGCTTTATAATCCAGTGAGCTTATCACCATACCTTTTTTGCTATCAACCCTAACCTCAATAGTACCATCCTTATCAGCAGATGCATAGCGGAAGGTTAAATGGCTAACATCCTTAAGATCTATATTTTTAAAAACGAAGTAAGAGCCATGGTTAATGCCGCCCAAGCCCCTGTTATTTTTCTGCAGGTTGTACACTACGTCAGCCGATTCGGCTTCTACTTTTGAAGGACGTAATAGTAAAGTAGACTTTCCTGTTAATGGGGTAATGGCGCCTCCCCCATCGGTATAACTTGCATTTATTAAATAGCGTCCTTCATCGCCACCACCAAGGTGTTGGCTTAATATAATATTGCCTTGTTGTGGTAGCGCTTCTTCAGGTTTATTGACCGATACCGAAACAATGTATTTTACTATTTCGGTAGCGTCTTCTTTAGTAATCTGTGGGTGGGCACTCATGGCATGCTCGCCCCAAACACCTGAACCGCCCGTTATAATTTTATTGGCTAAAATGCCAATGGCTTTTTGGTCGCCAACATATTTTTTTGAAACATCCATATATGATGGACCTACGGATTTTGCATTTAACTGGTGGCAGGCTTTACAATCGCTGTTGTTAATCAGGTTCATTCCATAATTATAATTAGCATCAATTTGTTGATGACCAACCAGGGCTTGTGATGAAGCCACTTTTGGAAGATACTTCATTGAAACTTTTACATTTTTGGGATTAATTTCTTTATCCTCGTTATCCTTAACTGAAACCCTATATTTTAAACCGGTACTTTTTGGAAAATAGAAAGAGCTATTAGAACTGGTGTTAATGGCAACCATTGGTGTTGTATTTCCAACCTTAACTTCCATAGTATCGGTACTGCTTTTACCGTCGCCATCGGTAATTTTTAAAATAGTTTTATAAATTCCATTGTTTTGAAAAGTAAAGGTAGGATTGGCTTCAGTTGATGTAAATGTTTTACCATCAAAACTCCATTGATAAGTTAATTTATCCTCTTCATCGTAATCGTAACTCTGCCTGCTGTTAAAGGCAACTTTTAAAGGAGCAAGACCGATGGTATCCCTGGCAGTAATTTTTGCAACAGGAGTTCTGTTTCCGGGATTATATTCTATTTTAACCAAACGGGCATCTTCATTATCTATCCCGTAAACCGATCCGTATTCCAACATATAAATGGCACCATCCGGGCCAAATTCCATATCAACCGGGCGGCGAAAATCTCCATTGGTTTCCATAAACCGCTCCATGCGTTTGTAGTTGCTGTTTTCATCCATATGTATGGCAAATACCCAGTTACGCATCCAGTCGTAAATAAAGTA
>JBBSJX010000524.1:0-2657 GCA_038256825.1 Chitinophagales bacterium | reverse complement strand
CCTTTTAATCCCTGGCTGTAGCTATAAGTTGTTAGCAGTGAAATAAACGTAAAAAGAAAAAGTATTTTTTTCATAAATATGATTTAAGGCTGAAGTAGTCAAAAATAGCACCTGCCTCCTGAAATGAACCGTTAAATAAGGTTTCACCTAAACAAAAACAAAACAACCATATGGTAAACGAACAGAGTATCTGGGAAACGGAAACGTATTATGCGCAACAGGATTTTATTATTGTTGGTGGCGGATTGGTTGGCTTGTGGTGTGCATATGAACTCAAAATAAAATTTAGTAAAGCAAAAATAACCATTGTAGAAAAAGGCCTGGTTCCTTCAGGTGCTTCTACCAGAAATGCAGGTTTTGCCTGCTTTGGCAGCCCCACCGAAATGATTGCAGATAAGCCTAAAATGGGCGAAGAAAAGATGTGGAGCACAGTAGCGATGCGTTACAATGGGATAGAAAAAATACGAAAAACCTTTGGAGATAAAATGATTGGTTTTGACATGTGTGGCGGCTTTGAATGTTTAAATGAACAGAAAGCAACAGAAGTAAATGCGCATTTAGGTTGGTTAAATAAAGGCCTGAAGGTGATTACCGGTAGTAACCAAACTTTTAGCTGGAGCAATCATAAACTGGATACGTTTGGTTTTGCGGGCTTTGATTGTTTAATTGAAAACGAATTAGAAGGAGGATTGCACAGCGGCAAACTGGTGCAGGCATTAACAATAAAAGTACAGTCACTAGGTGTTACTGTATTAACAGGTATTGAAGTAACCAATACAATTGTTGAGGGGAATTATCAAACTATTGAAACCAACAGAGGAGTTTCATTTAATACCCGGCAGGTAATTTATTGTACTAATGCTTTTACAAATAAACTTGTAAATGACGATTTTGTTACACCAGCCCGTGGACAAATTTTAGTTACCGACCCAATTGAAGGATTAAAAATGAAAGGAACTTTTCATTACGATGAAGGTTATTATTATTTTAGAAATTTGGATAATAGAATTTTGATTGGCGGGGCACGCAACAAAGATTTTAAAACAGAAGAAATCACCACATTTGAAACTACTCCTATTATCCAGCAAGAATTAGAACGCTTTATACAAACCCACCTGCTACCTTATACACCTTATACTATTTCGCATAGATGGAGTGGCATAATGGGATTTACCGAAAACAAAGAACCTGCAATAAAAAAAATACACGAAAACTCAATAGCAGTTATAGCCTGTAATGGTATGGGCGTGGCCCTTTCGCCTATTATTGCCGAAGATGTGGCGAAATTATTTTAACCTGTAGTTTGTTAAGTTTTTTAATAGCAATTGCATGATCATTTATAAATAATGGTTTCCCCTATTTTTGCTTTTTTACAATTGACGATATGATAAAATTATTTTCTGTAGTATTAAGTGTGTTGGTTTTGGTTGCCTGCAATAACAACGATACAAACAATAGTGAGCTGAAAGTGACTAATGCAACTCCTCCTCCGCCAGCTATTTCCTATAATATTATTTCAACCTACCCGCACGATACCAGTTATTATACCGAAGGATTTCAGATTTATAAAGATTATTTATACGAAAGCACCGGGAACTACGGCGAAAGCAAATTGCTTAAGCTGGACTTGAAAACAGGTAAGCCGGTGAAGGAACACACTTTAGATGAAAAATACTTTGGTGAAGGCTTAACCATATTAAACGATACGATTTACCAAATGACTTATCGTGAAAAGACCGGGTTTGTGTATGATCTTAATTTTAAACTGATCCGCACTTTTAGTTACGACAATGAAGGTTGGGGAATGACCACAGATGGAAAAAACTTAATAATGAGCGATGGCAGTAGCAATATCTATTACCGCGAACCATCAACATTTCGCACGTTGAATATTATTAGTGTAACCGATAATAACGGCCCCGTAGGCAATATTAATGAACTGGAGTTTGTGGACGGCTTTATTTATGCCAATGTTTGGAACACCAATTATATTATTAAAATCGATCCTGCCAATGGGCATGTTATTGGAAGAATGGATTTTACCGGTCTGCTTGAAAAATCAGGCTATAAAGGTGCGAGTTTCGAAATTGGCAATGTTTTAAACGGGATCGCGTACGATAGCACAAAGAAAACCTTACTTATAACAGGTAAACTCTGGCCATTGGTATATGAGGTAAAATTCTAAAATTAAAATAATTAAAATTGCTAATCATTTTTTACTACTCCCGTTAATGGATGAATGGAGGCTTTTTTTATAATGTAGATAACAGAACTACATTTTTGTGGATTGAATAAACTTTTAACGTTTGAAACCATTCCCTGCCAAAAGGCCATTGCATAATTACCATGGTTTCGTTTATATTTTTCGCTGAGCATCGAAACATAAAAACTATCGAACCACATTGGTTTCATTTGCTCAACCGCAAAGCCATGGCTCTTCATTAAAATTTTCATGCTTTTTGGCGAAAAATGATATAAGTGGCGGGGCACGTCGTAGGCTGCCCAATAATTATCATAAACCTGCGCATCGTAACTACAATAATTAGGAACGGCTATTATTAAAACACCCTCTTTATTTAAAAGCCGGTGAAAACCGCGAATGTAATTGTGTAATTCGTGCACGTGTTCTAATACATGCCACAATGTTATAGCATCAT
>JBBSJX010000523.1:0-2673 GCA_038256825.1 Chitinophagales bacterium | reverse complement strand
CGTGAGTGGAATGCGCTGAAATCATTTGCTGCCAGGGACTCAATTAGTCTTGACAAATTAAATACCCACGATAAGGCTTATATCCAAAAACGAATTCCGAGTATGCTGGCCCGGCAAATCTGGCGTTACGAAGGTTACTACGAGGTAACCAACAAAACCGATGATTTTGTTTTAAAGGCTTTGGAAGTATTAAAATAATGCAAACAATATTTTTATAACAAAAACGTTCCGGCTATTGCGTCGGGACGTTTTTGTTTCATTAATTTTTTTGTGTAGCCAGCCTTTTGTTTTCATAGCGTCATCGTTGCGTCGCACACTTGTACTTAAGTGCCCAAATCATCGGTTAAGTTTAATTAACGGCTGCAAAGTGGTGCTCCATATTTAAATAAAAGTACAAGAGTGCGACGCAACAAAAGCACTATAGTAGCACGCAGGCCCGGCTCATAATTAACAACTCATAATTTTTAAGCCGACTAAAATTAATTGTAAAAGGTTCAGGTTTAAATTGTAAGGAAAGTGCTGTGGTAAAACATACTTATAGCTTTATTGGCAAATTAGCATTTTTGGTTTTTGTACCTTCGCAAAAAAAACATTGCTATGTGGCTGAATAATATACTTGAAACGATAGGAAATACCCCGCTTGTTAAACTGAATAATATTACAAAGGACTTGCCCTGCACGGTGCTTGCTAAGGTTGAATATTTTAATCCTGGCAACTCCATTAAAGACCGGATGGCCGTTAAAATGATTGAAATGGCCGAGCAGGATGGAAGGCTGAAACCCGGTGGAACCATTATAGAAGGTACCAGCGGCAATACAGGTATGGGCCTTGCCATTGCAGCTATTATTAAAGGCTACAAATGCATATTTGCAACTACCGATAAGCAAAGCAAGGAGAAAGCAGATATATTAAAAGCGGTTGGTGCCGAGGTGATTGTTTGTCCTACCAATGTGGAGCCCGATGATCCTAAAAGTTATTACTCGGTATCTAAACGTTTGGCTACAGAAGTACCGAACAGTTGGTACGTTAACCAGTACGATAATCTTGCAAACCGCCTGGCCCATTACGAGCAAACCGGCCCCGAAATATGGGAACAGACTGAAGGTAAAATAACGCACTTAATTGTGGCTACCGGAACAGGAGGCACCATTTCGGGTACCGGCAAATATCTTAAAGAAAAGAACCCCAATATTAATGTTTGGGCTATCGATTCATATGGCTCCCTGCTTACAAAATATTTTAATACCGGCGAGCTGGATATGAAAGAAGTACACCCATACATTACTGAGGGTATTGGTGAAGACTTTGTTCCCGAAAATTATGACATGTCGGTAATAGATCGTTTTGAAAAAGTAACCGATAAAGATGGCGCCGTGATGGCCCGCCGCATTGCTAAAGAAGAAGGTATATTTATTGGGTATAGTGCAGGTAGTGCCTTACAAGGTATGATGCAATTAAAAAGCGAATTAAAAAAAGATGACCTGGTAGTAGTAATATTTCACGATCATGGTAGCAGGTACGTTGGTAAAGTATACAACGACCAATGGATGATGGAACGTGGATTTTTAGACGTAAAAACTTTTAAAGACATTGTTAGTGGAAGGGCTACCAAACGACTGGTAACTATTGAACCGCACAGCACTGTTGCAGACGCCGTTGAGTTAATGAAGAAATATGACATTGAACAAATACCTGTAATGAACGGCGAAGGAATGGTGGGCGCTGTAAGCGAAGGCGGTTTGTTTAAAAAAATATTCAGCGATCCCGAAATAAAAAGTGCTACGGTTGAAAGTGTGATGGAACCCGCCTACCCTATTGTATCGTACGACACGCCGGTGGAGCGTTTAGGTGGTTTAATAACAAAAGGCAATGGCGCCGTTATGGCAAAAGACGATAGTGGTGGCCTGCACATTGTAACCAAGTATGATGTAATACAGAGTTTGGCAAAGTAATTTATAGAAGCCTAAAATATAAACGATGGATGTTGTTGCTATTGAAGTTCAATTACAACAGCATCCATTTTTGGGATGCATCCCTGATTGTCGCACCTCAATGGGGACCCGTTGGAGGTCAGGCGACCGCCAACGGCATGCTGCGCCGCTGTAGGTCGCCTGACCAACACCTGATCAACACCGACAATTTGGGGTTTACTCCATTTTAGTTTAAACCATTCCCATGCTCTCATTCACCGATCAGTTAGGCAATACTATTTATTTAAAAGATTACCCCAAACGTATAGTATCACTGGTTCCCTCGCAAACCGAGTTGCTATACGATTTGGGTTTGGAAGATGAGGTTGCAGGCATCACCAAATTCTGCATACACCCTGAACATTGGTTCAAAAACAAACAGCGTATTGGCGGCACAAAAACAGTAGATATTGAAAAAGTAAAAAGTTTACAACCAGACCTTATTATTGCCAATAAAGAAGAAAATGTAAAAGAGCAGATTGAAGCGCTTCAACAAATTGCGTCGGTTTGGGTATCAGATATTACCAACCTGGAAGAAGCATTAAACATGATTACATCCATTGGGCAACTGGTAAATAAAAACACCATGGCCCAAAATATTGTTTCAAATATAACAAGCTCGTTTAGCCAGCTAATTTCCCTTACAAATTCAAAAATTAATACCGCTTATTTTATATGGCGTAACCCCTATATGGCTGCAGG
>JBBSJX010000522.1:0-2675 GCA_038256825.1 Chitinophagales bacterium | reverse complement strand
CGCTTACCTGAAAAACAATTTACCAGGGAGTACCTACCGGTATGGGAAAGCCTTGACCGTATTGGTTATAGCTGGCCAAGCCGTTTGGCCTTTGCTGCGGGTTACATCGCTTTTTATGTTGCCTTTGCTCCTTCTGCCTGGTTTTTTCTTTTGTTGCCTTTCCATTTTTTAATGGGACCTATTCAGGGTGCTATTGTAAACTGGTTTGGTCATAAACTAGGTTATAGCAATTTTAATAATGGCGATCATTCAAAAAACACATCTCCATGGGGTATTTTATTGTTAGGCGAATTGTTTCAGAACAACCACCATGCAGCTAAAAATAACGCCAACTTTGCAAGAAAGTGGTACGAGTTTGACCCAACCTATTTAGTTATGCGTGGTTTAAACTTTGTAGGCATTATTAAATTAAAAAAATTAACCCCCGTTGCTTTTGAGCAAAACAGTAATATTCCTACAATTGGCTCAAATAATATGAGCAATTATTCAAAAACAGGTTCAATTTAAAACTGTTAACTGGTTATATAATTATAAACCCTGGCATTTGCCGGGGTTTATTGTTTTAAGAAGTTGGTTTGTAAAACACAACTGCTAATTTTGAATTAAAAACAATTACCAATACCAGGGCTAAAATGACAGTTAAGACCATATGTGTATGCGGGGCGGGAACCATGGGAAGTGGGATTGCGCAGGTTTCGGCTCAAGCTGGTTTTGCTACCATTCAGTTTGATATTAATCTGGAAATGCTGGATAAAAGCCGCCACTCAATTGAAAAAAAACTACAATCGCAGGTTGATAAAGGAAGGATGACGGATGATGCTAAAATGAAAGCACTGGACCTGATTGTGTTTACCAATAATATAAATGATTGCGTTGCCGATGTTATCATTGAAGCGATCGCCGAAATTGAGGAAGCAAAAATTGACCTGTTTAATAAGCTTGCAGCAGTAAATAGTTCTCGTACCATATTTGCTACCAATACTTCATCATTATCTATAAACGATATTGCAGCTAAAACAAAACATCCCTCCCAGGTGGTGGGTATGCACTTTTTTAACCCTGCTTATGCAATGAAGCTGGTAGAAGTTGTTGTAGGAAAACACACCAGTGAAAAAGTTAGCCAAAGTATTTGTGACCTGGCCAGGCAAATGGATAAAACCCCGGTTTTGTGTAAGGATGCTCCCGGGTTTATTGTTAACCACGTTGCACGCCCTTATTACCTGGAAGCACTGCGGTTGGTGGAAACCGGAGCAGCTACCATTGAAACGATTGATGAAATAATGGAAGCCAGTGGTTTTAAAATGGGTCCATTTAAATTAATGGATTTAATTGGGATGGATATTAATTACAATGTAGCAAACATAGTTTACGAAGCTTTAGGCAAGCCTGCACGATTGCAGCCATCCGCTTTACAAAAACAAAAAGTGGTTGAAGGCGCTTTAGGGCGTAAAAGCGCACAAGGATTTTATAAGTATTAAATCTTCTTTTACCATTTTAAACAAAACTTACCAGCCAATTTTGATCCTCAAGTACAACTTTACATGTTAGAAAATAAAAAAACTGTTTTTGTTACCGGAAGTTCTGGCCTGGTAGGTTCGCATCTTATAAAGCAATTAGTACAGCAGGATTGCAACATAAGGGCACTTTACAGGGGCCAAATTCCTGCTGAGTTTAAAAATTCCATTATTGATTGGGTTCACGGCGACATTTTAGATGTAATTGCTCTGGAAGAAGCCATGCAACAGGTTGACGAGGTTTACCATTGTGCAGCCATCGTTTCGTTCGATCCTGCCATAAAAATGGATATGTTTAAAACCAACATTGAAGGAACCGCCAATGTTGTAAACGTCGCCCTGGATGTAGGTGTAAAAAAAATGGTTTATGTAAGCTCGGTTGCGGCAATAGGCCGCACGGTTAAGGGCACAAATATTTATGTTGATGAAACCCAGAACTGGACTAAAGAAACCAACAAAAGCAATTACAGTAAAAGTAAATATCTGGCCGAATTAGAGGTGTGGCGTGGCATTGCCGAAGGGCTTCCGGCAGTAATGGTGAACCCCGTAATAATTTTAGGTGCCGGCGATTGGACCAAAGGATCCGCAGCCATGTTTAAATCGGGGTACGACGAGTTTCCCTGGTACACCAACGGTTCCGGTGGGTATGTTGATGTGAACGACGTGGTGGAAGTTATGATGCAACTGATGCAAAGCGAAATTTCGGCTCAGCGGTTTATTTTATGTGCCGCCCACAAAACCTACAAAGAAATTTTTACCATGATTGCAGAGGGTTTTGGTAAAAAGGCACCTCATAAAAATGCCACGCCTTTAATGGCCGCAATGGTTTGGCGGCTGGAGGCTATTAAATCTAAATTTTCTGGTAAAAGCCCCTTGCTAACCAGGGAAACTGCCGCAACAGCCCTCACCAATGTGTATTTTGAAAACAAAAAATTGTTCAAATACCTGCCCTCGTTTCAATACCTGCCCTTGCAACAAACCATCAACCGGGTTTGCGGCGAAATGGAGGACAAGTATAAAATAAAATAGTCCTGTTTTTATGGTCCGCGCTTTATGAACTTTGGTCGTCATCGTTGCGTCGCCCTCTTGTACATTTATATATGCCGCAGCTTTGTTGTTCCCCATAAATAATTTTATCATTCAGCATAAATAAAAACTGCG
>JBBSJX010000521.1:0-2678 GCA_038256825.1 Chitinophagales bacterium | reverse complement strand
GTTGTCATTCTTCCCCTGTCAATAACAGCACCTGCATTTACCTTTACACCGGTTGCTCCACTGTATATAAAATAATTATTTGAAAGGTCGATATCGTTTATAGTAAGGCCCGCAAGAAATTCTATGCCTGAGCCGGAGGTGATGTTCGTAATAAAAGTATATGAAGAGGTAAACTTGCCTACGTTTCCTGTCACTTTTATTCCATCTTTACAGTTCCAATAATTTTTGGAGATGGTTATAGCATTGAAGCCGCTTACCTGACCTACGCCTAGCGACGGAATGCCCACTTCAACCACGGAGCAGCCAGAAAACAAATTGCAAAACTTTGTACCGGTAGCATCAGAAAAATCGTATGCTTTGGTTGCAGCGCTTAAAGGTATCACCGCCAGATTTTCCATAAACACGCTTACATTGGTACTGCGTAAAATGCCTCCCGAAACCGAAGACATAATTCCATCGCGTGCGGGATCCATGCCACGCAAATTTGCGCCATTCAGGTTTAGGTAGTTAGGCGAAATGTTTACAAAGCCAGAAAAAATATACATTTTACTTCCGTCCAATGTTATGCCTCCCCCTGACGGTGCAGGAAGATTACCCAGTGAATCCACATAAACTATATTGGCAGCCACATGTCCACTGTTTAAATGACCCCACCGTGTATTTTGATATATGTCAATGGTATTGTTGGTAGTGTTGTAAACCTGCAAACCGTTTGCCGGTTGTACAATTGCGTCGCGTTGTATAGTAGTCATCCGGGGTATTAAAAGCCCACGTACTGTAGAAGCTATGTCAAGTATAGCTGAACTATCTGGCATTGCACCGGTTTCGTTGATGCCAGCAGTCTGGCTGAAACAAATTTGAACAATAAATAATCCTGTTAAGAGTAGGAAGGTATTTTTCATAGAATATGTTTTCAAAAATCAATTAACAAGCTTGTTAAAACCTTTTATTGCTTATTTGTACCAGGTAGGTTTGTTTGCAAAATTATTTGTAACCTATAAATCTACCTGTGCCGCCAACACTTTACTGTTGCAGACACTTAGGTGTTTAGCTACAGAGATTGAGTAGAAAACCCATAAGGTTTAAAAAGTAAAGGATTGGTTCGACGGGACTCAGATCTGACCATCACATATCTCTTTACTTCTTTGGTTTACCCAATCTGTTAGATTAAAAGCAGGTTTGTAAGCTGTTTGTTAAACAAAACGGATTGCACACCTGTTTATTGTGCAAATGCCAGGTAATCAACCTTACGTGATTGATTTTTGTAGAACATTTATAATTATGGTGGTTAGTGATAACCATGGCAATTGCCCAGGCAACTACAAACGTACAAGTGAGTGACACAACCGGAGCTGCACAGTAGCACAAAAGCTAAGTACATAAAAGTTGTAAGTTTTAATTTTTACGTTTTAAGTTATTTCCAGTTCTATTTTTTCTATCAATAACCCTGGTAATGCCAATTCTTTTACGTCAAACCAACTTTCACCGGGGAATTGCTTTTTATAAATCTCATTCCGGTAACCAGAATGCTTTAAAAATTTGGGTATGTTGGTGGTTAAAATATTTTCCATCACCACATCATCAAAGGTGCAGCCGTAATGTTTTAGTATTTTATCCAAATAGCTGTAGCAGTTTTTCATTTTCCGGGCCATATCGTCTGTGGCAGTTGGAACGCCTTTGTCATCCATGCTTACGTGCCGTGTAAGCCCCACAACAGCGTTATCTTCTACCAAAAGGTAAAACAAGCAGTTGAAGCACATTTAACCGATGCTAACTTTACCATTGACCAATTGTGCGCTCTGGTATTCATGAGCCATTCTCAACTGCACTGTAAATCAGATACCTTTACCGGCTGCTCTCCTGACAAGTTCATCCGCATCATCCGTTTAAATAAAGCAAGTGAGTTATTGAAAGATCCCGCCAACAGCATTGGCTCTGTCGCTTTACAATTCGGCTACTACGATCCCGGCTATTTTGCAAGGATGTTTAAGCAAGAGCATGGTGCTACTCAGCAGGAATGGCGGATAAGTAATGGAAGTAAGGTGGAAAATTCAATTGCTCCGTAAGCCGATAACAAGAAATAAAAAGCTTAGAAATAAATATCTGTTTGCAATCTGTCGAAACAACTACTGCAAGTACAAGTTCCCGCCCGGATGAAGCCCAGCCAGAATGATCTTTCGGGCTGGCGTTCGGTCGGGAGTGACCCCACACGATACTTTGGCGGCAAGTACAATTATGGTTAATTGTAATGTACTGCAGGCTACATAAAAATAAAGAAGCTACCGAAGTAGCTTTCAGTCACTCACCTTTGCCAGGGTCGTCCTGCTGGGGTCACCTATAAAGGCAATGTGCGTTTATCAAGGGACCCCGGTATGCGTGCAGAGCTTGCCCCGCTTTTTTGGCGGGGGCGTCAACTTAAGAAAAACTTAAATCATGGTGTATCACTTATCAGGCAATGGTTTGAAGCGATAAATAAACTGTAAAAATTATAGTACGTAAGGGTTAAAAAAACTGAGTTTATTTTTTTTGAACCAGACTGTAAATCACTTATGAGTCATTGTTGCGTCGCACACTTGTACAGTTTTTTCTTTAATGATCGTGTTAAGTATATGTCACTAATTTATCCCTTGCCAGATATAGAAAATTATAACAAAGAATATCATGTGGAAAATGCCGCT
>JBBSJX010000520.1:0-2683 GCA_038256825.1 Chitinophagales bacterium | reverse complement strand
TGGTTGCCCGGCTTGTGTACTGAATCATAAAAAAGAAATATAGCATGTTTACATTTTTAATGATATTGACTGTTTTGCTAGTGCTGGTTTTTGTATTTGCCCTCATTTACCTGGTCACAAAAATTCATGGACTGCTTGCCAGGATCGGCGGCCTGGGAGAAAGTTTCCTGGCGAAGTTAAGGCTGGGACTTCGTGCGATTGAAACCGAGACAGGTCACCTGCCCGTAGAGGTAACACAACTGAACGAAACGCTGACAAAAACAGGGGCAGGATTAAAAGTTGTGAATAAACATCTTGAAGGAACAATAACGGCCGCCTTGAATCAAAAAAATATGTAGTTATGCCTGGTATCGTTTATACATTATGGATCATCACGCTGGCTGTAGCGTTGCTGTTATTTCCTTTTATAGTCCGGTTATTGCATAAAACATACCTGGCAGCAAGAAACATTGAATATTATTTACTGGAAATGAAAGAGGCCGGCATGGGAATTACCAAAAACACAAACCATATCACCGCATTAGATAGTACTATCGGGGTGGCAACAGATATCCTGGACAGTGCCGGCAAAATCAATTCAAATGCGGAAACCATTAAAGTAACCCTGGCTGACAGAGCCGCCAAATTAAATTAGCATGGGAGATATTCTGTACATTGTTACCTTGATAGTAATTGCACTGGTTGTACTTGTGTTAGTGGTATACCTGGTATTGGTTATTTATCATCTATTCCGCGGAGCCTTACATTTAAAAGCACTTGCGGGGGAACTAAAAGAAATAGAGAACAACACAACACCATTAACCGAAAAACTGACAACTATTAATGGAGCGCTGGATCAGCTTCATGGAGGACTGACATCTGTAAATGGGCATCTTGCAGCAATCGCAGGAGTTTTAAAACTTTAAAACAACATTATGTGCTTTAAAAACCTACCTATAGAATTTGACGAACAAGGCAATGCAACTTTAAAAGAAGGAGTATCTAATCCCTACTCATACGAAGTAGTGGACCTGGGCAAGCATGAAGACAAGCTAAAGGAACTCCTGGGAAAAAATGGTTTTTTAAAGAATGTGGATTACGATCCGGTTACCCGTATCGCAGGTGCCCTTGCCTTTCATAGCGTTGTAGACCTGGAACACAAAAAAGTGATTTCTTCCAATTCGATGGCCACACTTTTCCGTGGTTATGAAATTATATTAAAAGGCCGCAGCCCGTTGGATGCAGCATATATCAGCAGCCGTGCCTGTGGTGTATGTGGTGGTGTTCACTCCACCGTGTCTGCATTGGCTGTAGAGATGGCGCTGGATATTAAACCGCCGCCACTAGCTATTGTCATGCGCAATATCCTGTTAGCCGTAGAATATTTATACGATCATCCCCTGCATCTTTTCTTACTATCCGGCCCTGATTATTCCGAGCAGCTTGTAAACGAAACCAACCCGGAAATTGTAGAGAAAGCAAAAGAAACACCTGCAAAAAACAAAGCGGTTCATGGATATGAAATGATGATTGATATCATGCATGACCTGAACCCGCTTACTGGTAAATTGTATATAGAAGCGCTGGAAATGACCCGTGTGGCCCGCGAAGCTTATGTACTTATTGGGGGGAAATACCCGCATCCACAGTCTGTTGTTCCGGGTGGCCTTTCTGTAACGATGAATATTACTGTGCTCAACGAATTATACCAACGCCTGATTAAATTTTTTGATTACGGCCAAAAAGTGGTGGGCCTCTGGGATGATGTGTTTGACTTTTTCCTGGACTGCAATCCTGATTATGCAAAGGTAGGCTCAAGGCCTGCAACGATGATTGAGACAGGCGTTTGGGACCACCCTGATTTTTATGATGCTTCTTACAAAAATTGCGATACCTGGGGCAATGCCCGCTGGTCTACTCCTGGTGTTTTAATAGATGGTGAATTAATTACAACCAACCTGAAACAGATTAATGTAGGGCTGGAAGAATTTGTTGAGCATTCCTACTATGAAAAATGGGATGGGCATCGCTTTAAAACTGATATGGAGGGCACACCACTCAGTCCAAATCATCCCTGGAATAAAGAGACCATTGCAAAACCCGGCAAGCAAAGCTGGCGTGACCGTTACACGTGGGATACCTGCCCCACCTGGGATCGCAATTGTGTAGAAGCAGGTGCTTATGCAAGATTATATATCACTGCAAAAGCGAACAAAGTAGAATCTCGCAGGTTTGTAGATCCTACAGGCCATAGCATGAAATTATATATGCCGGGTCACAAACTGCCAGCCACAACTATGGAGTGGCATATCCCAAAAGACTGGAATGCTTTTGAACGAAACAGGGCTAGAGCTTTCTGCATTCCTTATTCTGCATTGGTTGCTTTAGATAATTGGTACATGGCGCAGGACTATTTACGCAAAGGCGAGACGAGTATGAGTACGCCTTTTGAAATACCAAAAAAAAGGTACCCAGATTGGCGTAGGTTTCTGGGGCGCCGGAAGAGGATTTCTTACACATCATTTAATTATAGATGATGGCGCAATTGCCAACTACCAGATATTAACTCCTTCCACTTTAAATGCGTCTCCCAATACACCCTGGGGCACGCCGGGGCCTTATGAAGAAGCGGTGATAAATACACCTATTTTAGAAAACGTGGACCTGGATGATCCCGATAAAAAATTTAAGGGTATAGATATAT
>JBBSJX010000519.1:0-2687 GCA_038256825.1 Chitinophagales bacterium | reverse complement strand
CCTGGAGATTGGTGGGATGTCGAATCCACATGGGCGACGTTTAAAAATAAACCGTTAAATGAAAAACAACTGAGTATTGTAGAAACCTACCTGCAATCCAGGCGATCGCATAAAAGGGATGTAATGGTTTACAATTTTACCGGGGAAGAAGATAAAGATATAACCTATAAAAAACTCGGGATTTCACCATCAAAAAAAATCTATACAATTTTTACAAATGTACTTTGGGATGCGGCCAGTGCGCAAAGAGAAATCGCCTTTAAAAATTCTGTTGAATGGGTAATGGAAACTATCGAATGGTTTAAGCATCATCCGGAAAAGCAGTTAATCGTTAGAATACATCCGGCAGAAGCTGTTATAGGAACTAAACAACCAATGTATGAACTGATAAAAAATAGTATTGGTAATATACCGTCCAACGTAGTTGTTTTAAAACCAGATGCACCTGTAAATAGCTGGTCTCTTTTAAAAATAACAAATATGGGCCTTGTTCATACAAGTACTGTGGGGATGGAGCTGGCTCTTGGAGGGATTCCTTGTGTCTGTGTATCTAAAACGCACTATCGGGACAAAGGTTTTACAATTGATATCAATAGAAGGGAAGAATATTTCTCGGTATTAGAGAATGGAATAAATGATTTTGACGCTGACAGGTGTAAAGAATTGTCGTTAAAATATTTTTACGTTTTGTTCATGAAATACCAGGTTCCGTTTCCGTTTTTCAATCCAAAAAGTCACGTAAGCATTAATTCTTTTTCTTTTAACGATTGGCAGGAAGTTGCATCAGCAAGAGGAGTTAAAAAAGTTATTGATGCAATTGAAAAGCAATCAGATTTTATACTTGCAGATGAAGACGTTTATGAATTGTACAACAATGAAAAAGAATTTCAATAACATAGGCGTCAACAAGTACTTCTTTTTGATTTTCTAAATGGGATAGAATTCTATAAATGAATTTATAATGGGAATTGTAAAAAAGATTATTAATAAATATTTGAGAATAAACTCTTCCCGGGTACATCTTGAGACATTTCTTAAAACTGCTTCAAAAGACCTAGCGGACGGTGCCCTCATGCTGGATGCAGGTTCGGGTGATCAGCGATATAAAATATTTTTTCCTAAAACAAAATATGAATCCGCAGATATCTGCAAATTGGAAAGAGATTACGGCGACGTTTCATACGTTTGCGATTTGAAATCCATTCCGGTAGAAGACAGCAGGTTTGATGCTATTATTTGTACACAGGTGTTGGAACACGTAAATGAACCAATTGAAGTATTGAACGAGTTTCGTCGTGTATTAAAAGTTAATGGAACATTATATTTAACCGCTCCATTATATTACCCTGAGCACGAAATCCCATATGATTTTTTTCGGTATACACAGTTTGGCCATCAATATATATTTGATAAGTGTGGATTTGAAATCGATAAAATTGAATGGATGGAGGGCTACTATATGACCCTCTCCACGCAGCTTTGGGTGGCTTTCGACTCGCTCTCCTTTAATTATAAAAATTACGGTATAGGGCTGTTGGGTATTTTTATGCTTCCCTTAATTTTATTTCTTAAAATTTTCTTTCCGTTTATCGGGTACATATTTGCCCGCCTGGATATTAAACACAAATATACTTCCCACGGCCATTGCAAAAACTACCAGGTAATTGCAAAAAAAAAGACGTAAGGCTGTTACTGTAGTACAGACCTTATCTACCATTAAATTATAAATGACTCCAAAAAAAGTTCTTCTTACGGGTAACAGTACTTGCGCCAATCGTGGGGATTGTGCCATTCTTCGCGGCGTAACGGTTGCCCTTGAAAATATATATCCTGCATACACATTTGAGCTTTCGAGCAGGTTTCCAAAAGGTTCCAGCTACCTGATGGGAAGGCTGGTAGTTGATGATAAATTATATTCTTTACAGCGACCTCAGAAGGGAGTTAAAAGAGCTGTGCAGTTGGTTGTACAAAAGCTCATGTATTCTTATTTATATTACCTTATCGGGTATCCCGCTATTAAAAATACTTTCGGAATACCTAAAAGATACGATTCAGCCATTAAATATTTAAACCAGTTTGATGCCATTGTTCATGTAGGTGGATCTTTCTTTATTGACCTGTATGGCCTCAAGCAATTCGATACTATGATAATGTGTGTTCTTATTGATAAGCCTGTTTATTTAGTTGGACATAGCCTTGGCCCGTTTCAAATAAAAAAGGTAAATAAGTTTGCCTCCCTGTTATTGCCGAAAATCGAAAAGATTTATTTGAGAGAAGATGAGTCTTTAAAATACCTTGACACGTTATCAATTAAATTATCTAACGTATCAATGGGGTCAGATACTGCCTGGGTAATACCTGCCTATAGCCCAAGCGAAGTGTTTCTGAAAGAAGTAAAGACAACTAATTCAAAATTTATCGGCATCACTATCCGAAATTTAAAGCCTTTTGATAAAAGGTTGGGTATATCACAGGAAGAATTTGAAGCGGCCTTCGTACAGCAGATAAATGTGCTTATAGAAAAAGGTTACCACATTATTGGTTTGTCTATGTGCACCGGTTTCGATAGTTACCCGATAGATGATCGCATTGTGGCCCTGAGTGTAAAAAATAAATTAAACAGGCCGGAATGTATGACAGTTCTTATGTACGAATACAACGACCTGGAGCTTGGCTATATTTTGTCT
>JBBSJX010000518.1:0-2696 GCA_038256825.1 Chitinophagales bacterium | reverse complement strand
CCCATATTACAGGCCGCCGAAATTGTACAGTTGCAAGGCCTGGTGCGTGATGTGAGTATCAGCCACGAGCTGGTGCAGTATGTAAGTTCGCTGGTTAGGGCCACCCGCCCCGATACTTCGCCACTGCCCTATGTGAAAGAGTGGGTGCGCTGGGGTGCCGGGCCGCGGGCAGGGCAGGCGCTTATATTAACCGCAAAAGCAAGGGCATTGTTTAAAGGTCGTTATGCTGTTATTATGGACGATATTATGGCCATGGCCTATCCCGTTTTGCGCCACCGCATATTAATGAATTTTAAAGCCGATGCCGAAAATGTAACCTCCGACGATGTTACAAAGGAGTTGTTGAAAGGTGTGGAGCGTGTCAAGCGCTAAAAATGTAAACCCTTATTAAAGTGGTAATATGAGTGTAACAAATAAAATGAGTTGGAGCCAGGCATTTGTTATTAATTAAACATCGTTGCGTCGCACTCTTGTACGGCAAACAATAATCAGCCTTTTAATAATTAAGTAACTGGCTAAATAAATTTAATCTACGCCATTGAAACATATAAGTTTACTATGAGCCGCCTTCTCGATCCTAAAGTTATTATGGCCATAAAAGACCTTTCGTTGGCGGCAAAAACAACGGTGGATGGTTTTATGTCGGGTATTAATAAAAGCAATATTAAAGGGCCGGGTATGGAGTTTAGCCAGTACCGCAGTTACCAGCCCGGTGACGATCTCCGGTCGCTCGATTGGAAAATGTTTGCACGTTCCGACAGGTATTATATCCGGGAATCCGAAATTGAAACCAGTATTGGAGTGCGTTTTTTAATGGATGCAAGCGGCTCCATGAATCACATGGACGGATCATTTTCTAAGTTGGAGTATGCCCGTTACCTCGCAGCATCGCTTGGTTACCTGGCCCATTTACAGGGCGATGCCATTGGCTTATATGTTTTTAACGATGAAGGACTTTTCTCATTGCCTACAAGGAGAGATCACCAACATGTTGCCCGTTTTTTTTACCAACTGGAACAGATAAATGCTACGGGTAATTTTACAGAAGCCATCAATTATAAGGACATTTTTTCAGGAGGTCAAAAAAGAGAATTGCTCGTTTTTATAACAGATTTATACCAGCAAAATGAGGAGATAGATCGCTTATTGGATTCATTGGTTTCTTTACGGCACGAGATCATTGTTTTTCATGTAATGGGTAAAAACGAAATGGAACTGGATTATAAAGGATTTGCTACGTTGGAAGATTTTGAAACCGGTAAAACCATCAGGATAGATACAGCAGAATCGAAGAAAGCTTATAAGGAAAAATTAAATGAATTTTTAGCAAGGGCCAGAATGCAATTGCTTGATAGAAATATTTCGTATCGTTTGTTAACAATGGATCAACCGCTTAATGAAGCCTTGAGAGATTTTTTAAATCAACGTAATAAAGTAAAATTTTAAAATGTTGAAGTTTATAAAAATGTGGGATACAAATGTGGTGATGGCTGATATCTGTTATGAAAGTTCAAGAGTGCGAACCGCCGGTAGTCGGTCAGGCTGCAACAAAAGCTCTTTTATTAACTACTGCCAGGTCCACCCCCAAAATTATAAAAATTTAGGTAATTGATTCAGTTTTTACAACCTATAGCATTATATGCCGCAGCCGGAATAATTGTTCCGATAATGGTGCATTTATGGAATGTAAAACAGGGAAAGGTATTAAAAGTGGGCAGCATTGCTTTGCTGCAACAAAGCGACCGCCAACAGGCACGAAGCTTTAAATTGAAGGATTTATTACTGTTGTTTTTAAGGTGTTTACTCCTGTTATTATTGGCTGTTTTACTCGCTAAACCACAATACAAAAAGGAAGGAAGACTCGCTGACAAAGGATGGATACTAATTCCACCAACGGGAATTAAACAGGCTTATTCACAGCATAAACCCTTTATAGATTCATTGATAAAAACGGGTTACCAGTTTCGTTATTTCGAACCGGAATTTAAGGAAAGCACAATACCCGACGCCCTTAAGAATGTTGAAGCTGGTGCAACGCAAACCAATTACTGGCGTTTGATTGAGCAACTTAATATGCAATTACCTGCTGAGGTGCCGGTATATTTATTTACTGATAACTTACTCCGCAATTTTAGCGGCAACCGGCCTTCAGTTTCGCTCACGCTTAAATGGGAAACATATACTTTAACTGACACACCCCAAACATATATTTCGGATGCTTATTTAACACCGGATGGTGGTGCAAGAGTAGCCATAGCAAGTAGTAATTCCCGAGGAACTTCAGTTGTTATTAAAGATGTTTCACCGGGAAATGCAACGCCTAATCTTGCGTTTGTAAATACCGCAATGCCTGTTATTAAGTATAAAAATGATTTTGGAAAAGACAGTCTGATTAAATTAGATACCGCGCTAATGCATGTAGCGATTTTTACAGATGGGATTGCAAAAGATGCACAATATTTAGTAGCTGCTCTGGATGCTATACAGGGATTTATCAACTATAATTTGAAGGTATTGGTTGTAAAAGATGAAACAACTTTGCCTCGAAATATGGAGTGGCTGTTCTGGCTTTCGGATAAACCTTTGCCAGCAAATGTTAAGGCTAAGCATATTTTAATTTATAAAACAGGAAAGGAGCAACAGCTATCATCTTACTTCAATTTAAATAATCAATTTAACAATGAAGGCAAAGACCT
>JBBSJX010000517.1:0-2696 GCA_038256825.1 Chitinophagales bacterium | reverse complement strand
TTTCTACTGCACATATTACTAATCCGGTTTAAAGAATGTTTATTGACTTTGAACACTTTCTCCCGCATCCAGTTTCCAGTTGTTATCATAAAAGCCTACCATCTTTACATCATCTACTCCTGAGGTAAGCATGCCCATTTTAAAAATCATGTAATCAGGAAAACCACTGCCGCCGGCAAAATATTGGTTTGCCGATGTAGCATTCATTCCCTTAACTCCAGTGCCAGTAACCACCCCGGTTGTATTGACTCCATTCTTCTGCGGCCATATAAAGTAGGAAGCCAGGTCATCACCGCTCCATGTATTGCTGCCTGCTGTTATTGTATTACGTGTAACCTGTATAGGACAATCATTTAGTAAACTACTCCATGCAGCATTGTTAGATGCATTGCCATAAATAATTACATTTCTGCCAGAAAACTTTGCAGGAGCATATTCCTTATCAGCAATAATATCAACCGATCCATTGCCGCGGTAGTACCAACTCTCAGCGTCAAATTTTGCTTTATTGTAATTGGCTTCGGTTTCGTCTTTTGTTCCACTAGTGCCATAAACATAAAGCACTTTGTGGTTAAACGCTTCCTTAAAGGTTCCATAATTATGCGGGCCTTTTTGTAGAACACCCGGCTTACCGATTACCTGCCAATTACCGTTTTTATTTACCAGGTATAGGGTGTCCACTGACGACATCTTAGTGTATTCTAACTTATTGTTCCCATCCAGGTCAATATGTACTACCGTATTTGGTTGAAACTGGTTTAAGGCCAGCAAGAGTACCCGCACATTTTCCAATGATCCCGAAATGGTATTGGTTTTTAAATCACGGTTCAGTTTTATTTTACTGTACTGCAAAGGATGGTGCTGCTGCAATATAGCGGCCCACCTAAACGTGCTGGAAATACCAGGACTTGAAGTAATAAATTCAATTTCGTTTACTGCACTATCTTCCAAACGGCGGTGCCATTTAAAATAATCAAACAAAGGTTTCCAGTCTACGCTTTCATTGCCAAACCAATGTTCGCCCCCGGGGTATTCGTAATAACTGTAGTCTGGATGAAAGGCTGCAAATTCTTTTTTCATTTGCCTGGCATAATTTACCGAAACCACCCTATCGGCATCGCCATGAAAAATATAGGTAGGTAAGGTTTTGTAATTATTTACCAGGTTTAATACATCGCTTTGATTGCCGGAGCGTAATAATAGTTGTTCCATTTTATTATCGCTTGCTGTAGGTATTTTTCCATCAGCAGAGCCATATTCCTTTAAGGTAGGATACCCGGCACACGGAGCAATACCCGCCCAGTTGCCGGGATAGGTTGCTCCTAAAAACCAGGTACCATGTCCACCCATAGAATGCCCCGTTAAATAAATACGTTGTGGATCGGGCGTGAATTTTTGTTTTGCCAGGTTTAATACTTCCAGTGCATCCATCCTGCCCCAATCTTCCCAGTTAAAACCCCGGGGCCTGCGGTTGGTGGCAGCTACCAACGTTCCCCAATCTTTGCTTTCATAGGCTCTTGCCTGGCCAATGGCTTCAACGCCGGCACCATGTACCGATAGAAACAAAGCTGCATTTTTTTGGGATCCGTTTACCTGGGGCGCTACTGAATAATATTGCAGGCTCCCATCTATATTACTGGTAAAGGTGGTGCTGTATTTATCTGAAAGCTTAACAACATCCAGGTAAACCGTTTGTTGATCAATCGTTTTATTGCCTGCCAATAAAGTGAGGTCGCAGGCTTGTTTACCCACCTGCGATACATTGCCGGCATCGAGGTTAAAAGTTATTTTTCGGGTGGCTAATGCAGGAATAAGCGGCACTATAGTTTCCACTGTTTTACCTGACACTGTTGCTTTTACACGGTAGTTCCTCAGTTCGTTTGAGCTGGTATTTATAATAACAACAGCTCCCTTCATTTCGCTGGTTTGCTCATTTAAAACAACATAGGGCAATGTTGAATCTGCAGTACTAATCGCTACTTGTTTCTCCGGATAAACTAAAGAAACGACCGTTTGAGAATAGGTACGAACGTACAACTCATTTTCACCTTTTTTTAAAGTAACAGGAATGTACAACCAACCCGAACTATAAGGATCGCCTGCATGTAAAACACCATTAACAAAAACAGCGCTATTACCCCTGATGTTCAAGAGCACATTTTCTTGTCTTGATGAATTGTATGTTAGGTATAAATAGCCTCCCCTGCCAAAGCCACGGGTTCTAAATACATGGGTACTATCTGCATTTACTTCTTTCCAGAGCGAGGCTTGCCCATTACTATTAACCGAAAATGTTTGCCCGGCCACCGGCTTCTTTAAACTGATATTGAACAATTGGTAGGCTAGTGTATCAGCGTACAACGCCTCTCTTCCGTATGCATGCACACCATTAACCTGTAAGCCCTTATTCAGGTAAATAACTTTTTGAGCAAACCCTTTTAAAGCCAGGATTGTTAATACCAGTACAAAGAAAAACTTGTTGATCATTTTTGATTGATGTGTTTATAAAATTAGATTTAGATTATATTTTTTGAACCCGGCTACACAACTACTTTCAACATTCTTGCGTCGCACACTTGTACGGATAGTACTTTATGCAACTTTTATCAATAGTCTTTCCATTAATTCATTCTTCAACATTTGCCTAATATGTGCAATACCGATGAACGAAATGCGACGCAACGATGACGCCATAA
>JBBSJX010000516.1:0-2709 GCA_038256825.1 Chitinophagales bacterium | reverse complement strand
CTGGTTAAAGCCTGGCTCGATGGCAAAGAAGAAATTTGGGACTAAGAGTTTAAATAGTTTTAAAAATATAAATCCAGCCAAACAGGCTGGATTTTTTTTTGAAGTACCTCCATTTATAAGCTAATTTTTTGGTAGCCAGCTAAATAACTTTTATGAATCTTTTGTAGCCACGCTCGGTTCAAATACAGTTTTTCATAGCATCGGAGGCAGTACTTCCTTCGTTTAACAATGAGTTGAAATCATATACTTTTTCACTTTATTCATCCATTATAATATCATCACTTCATTAATTAATTTATAAGTAATAGGTTTATGCAGTATACGTTCATTATCATATATCTGGCTTAACTTTAAAGCAGGAGAATGAATGTTATTAAGACCAGACTGCTAACCTTTTTTTAGAACGACTTATTTATAATTAACAGCCTGGTTTTTTTACAAAACAAACCAGGAAAAATAATAAAGTATGGACGAGACCAACCCACAGGAAAAAAAAAGGTGTTTTGTTGTAATGGGCTTCGGTACCAAAACCGACCTGGCTACAGGTAGAAAATTAAACTTAGATAAATCCTATAATGCACTCATAAAACCTGTAGTTGAACAAAAAGGTCTCATTTGCATAAGAGCAGACGAAATAAGACATTCAGGCTCCATTGATTTGCCTATGTACCAGCAACTCTTAACTGCAGATGTGGTGATTGCCGATATATCCACAGCAAATGCCAATGCTTATTACGAACTGGGATTGCGCCATGCCCTTCGCCCCAAAACAACTATTGTAATGTCCGAAGAGCAATTGGGTTACCCTTTTGATTTAAACCATGTTTTGATTAATAAGTATACTCATTTAGGAGAAAGCATTGATTATTTTGAAGTATTACGTTTTCAGAAGTTACTGGGCGAAACTTTAGATAGTGTATTGGTATCCCAGGAGCCCGATAGTCCGATATATAATTTTCTCGATGGACTAATTCCCCCTTCTTTAAAGGAACAAGCTGAAGAAGTAGCAAGCCAGGTAAATACTGCACTAAAGGAGGGCAGTAATGGATCACCCAAGATAGATTCAGATAATCAAACTTTATCCGTATTTATTAAAAAGGCTGAAGAAGCTTTAGAGGCAAAACAATACAGCCTTGCCAAAAGCTTATTTAACTCGGCCTTGCTCATGTTTAAAACTTCTACCGAGCAAAATGCTAATGTGAACGACTCTTATTTAATTCACCGAACCGCATTTGCAACCTACAAAGCAAAAGAACCGGATGAGATAACAGCTTTAAAAGAGTCTATAAAAATTTTATCCGCCTTAGACCTGGATCACACAAACGATTCGGAAACAGTTATTTTGGCGGGAAGAATTGAAAAAAGACTCTTTTTTAATAACGAAGGCGAGCAACACCTGGCCAATGCTATTCTGTATTTTGAAAGGGGTAATTTTTTATTAAACAATCGTTTTAATGGAATAAACCTGGCTTTTCTTTTAAACTTCAGGGTACAATCAAATCTTTATAATACACCTGAAGATAAAATAGCTGATACTGTTTTTGCCAGTCGCATACGGCTACGGGTTTTAGCCAAATGCGAAAAAGAATGGAACCAGTTAACGACCGATAAAACCGAACAAGAGAAAGTATTATTAGCTAATGAAAATGATTTGGCTACCACACAAAAAAAAGACCAGGAAACTGAAAAGTTCTGGATACAGGTTAATAAAGCAGAAGCTCATTTTGGGTTAGGCCAGATGCAGGAATATAAAAGTGCAGTGGAGGTAGCCAACACAATAGAACATACTGATTGGATGATGAAGGCTTTTACCGACCAGGTAGCAACCTTAAGAAATTTATTAAAAAAGCAGGGACATTTGCTAAATCCTGCCTGGAAGGAAGAGGAATAGTTTTAACGCACAACCAAAACATTACTACCATGAGTACATCAAATTATTTTTCTTCTGGCGCTCAACCAAAGAGAAAAAATATTTTTATAAGCTACCGGGTTAAAGACACCTCTGCCGAAGCCGGCAGGTTAGCCGATTCGCTGAAGCAGCATTTTTATGAAGACCAGATTTTTATGGATATTGATAAAATTGAACCAGGTATCGATTTTACCAAAGCAATTTCAAAGTCGCTGGAATGTTGTGATGTAATGCTTGCTATTATAGGTAACAACTGGACCGGTAAAAAAGCCGATGGCAGTTACAGGATAAAAGATCCCAACGATTGGGTAAGGCTTGAAATTGCAACTGCATTAGAACGTAACATCAGGGTGGTACCATTATTAGTGGAGGGCGCCGATCTGCCATCTGCTGAAACGTTGCCCGAAGAATTGCACCCGCTGTTACACCGGCAGGCTTACGAGGTTAGTAACAAGCGCTGGAAATACGATACCGAAAATATTGCAGCCTTCCTCGAAAAATCAATTGGCATTCCACGCAGAAATACACAGGCACACATAGCTAAACCTGCTTCTTCATCCATAGGTAATTTTGTAAAATGGGGGTTGGCCGGTTTAGGAGCATTGTTTGTAATACTGGTGATTGTATATGCCATTCAGGATGCTAACAATAACAAAACGACCCCTGTGGATCCTACGGAAACAAAACAACATATAACAAACAGTAATACTAATAACCCGGTTAACAATAACAATCCACCACCTACCAATACAACCAATATGAGCAATGCAAATATTGATGGAATCTGGGATGATGCAAAT
>JBBSJX010000515.1:0-2733 GCA_038256825.1 Chitinophagales bacterium | reverse complement strand
TTTCCATTTGGAAGGTCAAAATCAAGCTTCCCCTCGTCAATTGATGAGCCTGCATTAAATAGGAACGCTACCTCCTTTCTACAATTAATTTTACAACAGCCAATTCCTTTTGCTTTTACTTATTAATGTTGCACTTTAATAGAAAATAATTACAATAAGATTGCTCAATTATCTTGTTGCTGTACAAGGGTGCGACGCAACGATGTATAATTAAAGATGATATGCCGGTACCCCAAAAAATAAAACCGGGAAATGGAAGGTTTCTATAAGTTTACGGTTTGATGTTAGTATTGTTTAGATTTGGCAACCGGTTTTGCAAATGAATAATTTAAACATGGTTTAATTAATATAACTAATTATTTGAATTGTTATTGTTTGCTGTAAAATGGTATTGAATTTGTCCTGAACCTGTGTTTCTTTATTTTTACAAAAATCAAACAAACGTCTCCTGAAAAAATTTTTCATTATAACTGCACGGGTAATACTTAGCCTGGTGGCATTTGTGCTTTTTATCTGGCTGCTCATCCAAACCGAATTGGTGCAAAACTGGGTGGTTGGCAAAGTAACCAAACGACTATCGGATGATTTAAAGACAGAAGTAAATATTAAACATGTAAGTTTTGCCTTGTTTAACCGGATGAATTTAGAGGGAACATTGGTTAAAGACCTAAATAAAGACACGCTCCTTTACGCAAACCAGGTACGGGTTAGGGTAACGGATTGGTTTTTTTTACAGGATACCCTGGTGCTAAAGTTTATTGGGCTGGAAGACGCCAAGATAAACCTGCAGCGAAAAGATTCAGTTTGGAACTACCAGTTTTTGATTGATCATTTTGCATCGGATAAGCCTAAGGCAAAAAAAAGCACCCTGAAGTTTGATTTAAAAAAGCTCGACTTTAAAAATATTGACTTTGTTCAGAATGATTTGTGGGTAGGTAAAAAAATGGAAATAAAGGTAGGCAGCCTGCAATTGGATGCCGACAATTTTGATTTTGACAATAAGGTGGTCAGGATAAAAGACCTGGACCTGGACAAACCTTATTTTTCTATTAAAAAGTTTTTGGGACGACGGCCAGCTATTGTTAAAGCAAAAAGCCCCAAAGTTGATACCGGTTATTATTTTAATCCCGGTAATCTTGAATTAAGGGTGGGCAGAATTAATATTAAGAATGGTACGTTTGAAAACGATGGCTTCACCGAACGGGACGCTTTTGCTTATTTTGATGGCCAACATTTACGCTTTGAAAAAATAACCGGCACCTTTTCAAACATCAGCTTTGTAAAGGATACCATTAAAGCCCAAATTAATTTTTCAACTAAGGAAAGAAGTGGGTTTGAGGTAAAGAAATTTAAAACAGATTTTAAGCTTACCCCACAAATTATGGAGTTTGCGCGGCTGGATCTTATTACACCTAAAAGCCATTTGCGTGATTATTATGCAATGAAATTTGATGATCTGACTAAAGATTTTGCCGACTATATTCATAAAGTTTCGATGGTAATAAAATTTACCAATGCACATATTAATAGCGACGATCTTGCTTATTTTGCCCCGGCCACAAAATCGTGGAATAAGGAAATAACCATTTGGGGTAGCTCCACCGGTGAAGTTGATAGCCTTGACATCAACAACCTATTTATAAGAGCAGGCAACAATACCCTGATAAAAGGAAATTTAAATATTATAGGCCTGCCTGATGTGAATAAAATGCAGATTGCCTTTTCATCGGGAAATATTAAAACCAATTACCGGGATGCTACTATTTTTATCCCGTCCATAAGCAAAGTAAAGTCACCATCGCTGTCAAGCCTGGGCAATGTACAGTTTACCGGTAATTTTAATGGAACCCTTAACAAATTCAGAACCGCGGGTAATTTTAGTTCCAACCTGGGTGCTTTTAGTTCGAACCTGGCAGTTGAAATACCAAAAAACCATATTCCAGTTTATAAAGGGCGGATATTAACCAAACAATTTAATGTTGGTAAATTTTTAAAAGCTGACGAATTAGGGATGATGGCTTTTGATGGTACCGTTACTGGCAGCGGATTAAACCTGGAAAATTTACGTACAACCGTGGTAGGAAAATTTCAGCGATTTGATTTTCATGATTACAATTACAATAGCATACAGGTAGAAGGAACTTTTCAAAAAAAGCAGTTTGATGGCTCGGTAAAAGTGGATGACCCAAATTTAAATTTAACCACTACCGTAAAAATTGATTTACGAAACGACCAGCCACATTTTAACGTGCTGGGCGACCTGGCCGGCAGCAACTTTGAAAAACTTAAGTTTACAAAGGGCAATACACAGGTTATAGGTTTATTTGACCTAAATTTTAGCGGAAAAAACATTGACCAGTTTTTAGGATCGGTTAAAATATTTAATGCTTCCATAATTAAAGACGACAACCGCATTGATGTTGATTCATTAAGCTTACAGTCACAGTTCGAAAACGGTCAGCGTACATTATTGGTTAACAGTAATGAGTTTGATGCTAAAATAGTGGGTGAATATACCATCCTCGATCTACCCATAAGTTTCCAGGTATTTTTACATAAATACTATCCTGCTTACATAAACCCACCCAAATTCGATCCTAAAAACCAGCGGTTTGCTTTTGAAATCAATACCAAAAATGTTGAAGGTTACACCCAACTGATCAATGATAATTTTTCTGGGTTCAGCTACTCCACTATTAGTGGAAACATTAATACCATTGATACCATTTTTGC
>JBBSJX010000514.1:0-2743 GCA_038256825.1 Chitinophagales bacterium | reverse complement strand
TTTGCGGATAGAGATGAAAGCCAGGTGCCGGTTACCTGGGGACAAATGATTAATGCCACTCCTTATGGCGAATTATACAAGGCCGATGGCGTTACCCTGCGGGATAGTCCCAATGATGATATTGGTAACACAACCAATCCTTTTTTGGATAATGTTTATACCAATCGTTTGCAAAAAGAAAATTCATTGTTCGGAACTATTTATGCAAAAGGAACATTGCCTTTTGGGTTCTCATACCAAACAAACTTTACACCTAATTTTCAATTCTATCGTTTCTTTAATGGCCGCTCGGCAAAAGACTTTAGAATTTCAGCAAGAAAAGGAGTAGCAACAAGAACAGAGCAAACCACCTTTAACTGGCAAATAGATAATTTACTTTTTTGGAAGAAATCTGTAGGCGAACATGAAATTGATGCCACATTTTTAGTGAATGCTGAAAAGTTTCAATCATGGCGCAATCAGATAGATAATGAAGGTTTTGATCCAAATGATAACTTAAGTTACCATAACATTGGTGCCGGTATAAAACCTGTTGTAAGCAGCGATGACCAGGTAAGTACCGGTGATGCCCTTATGGCCCGGGTAAACTATTCCTATAAACAAAAATATTTATTGACTTCTTCTATACGCAGAGACGGCTATTCTGCATTTGGACAAGGTAATCCGCGTGCAACCTTTCCATCAATTGCATTAGGATGGATATTTTCAAAAGAAAAATTTGTAACCCCGAGTTGGTTAAATTATGGTAAGCTTCGCGCTTCATGGGGTATAAATGGTAACCGTGATATTGGCCGGTACGATGCCCTGTCAAATCTTACAACCGGCAAATATCAATACATATTGCCAAGCGGTACCGTGTTATTGGTTTCTCAATTATATGTAAACCGCCTGCAAAATCCGGGTTTAAAGTGGGAGCGCACAGAATCATACAACCTGGGCTTAGACTATTCGATATTAAATGACAGGATAAGTGGTTCGGTAGATGTGTATAGAAAATCTACTAAAGATTTATTGGTTTTACGTACTATACCTGATGTAACCGGATTTTCAGATGTGTTGGATAATATTGGTGAAGTGCAAAACAAAGGAGTGGAAATAAGCATTAATACTGTTAACATGAAACGTCAGAATTTCTCGTGGCGTTCTACAGTAAACTTCACCCTAAACAGGAATAAAATTGTTCATCTATATGGTCCTGTTCCCCTTTACGATGCGAACGGTAAGCTAATAGGTGAAAAAGAAAAAGATGATATTTCTAACAGGTGGTTTATTGGTCACGATATTGATGAGGTATGGGATCTGAAAACTTTAGGCATCTGGCAAACAAATGAAGCTGCCGAGGCGGCAAAATATAAATTACGGCCGGGAGACTTTAAGGTTGAGGATGTTGATGGTGATGGTACCTATTCAAATGCCGACCGCCAGTTTTTGGGTTATAGAACGCCGAGGTATCAATGGACTTTACGTAACGAGTTTACTTTATTCAGAAATTTTGATTTCTCCTTTATGATTTACGCTAACTGGGGACAGATCAGTGGATTTAACCAGGCAAAAAACAATGCTGGTTTTCTTGATAGGAGAAATGATTACATCACTCCTTACTGGACACCAGAAAATCCAACTAACGAGTATGCAAGGTTGTTTTCAAGCAATGGAAGTGCAAATTTCAGTGTTTACAGAAAAGCGTCTTTTGCAAGATTGAGCACCGTTGCGCTAGCTTATACAGTGCCGTCAGATTTTTTAAAGCGTGCTAATATTCAAGGTTTCAAAGTATTTGCGAACGTAAATAACGCGGGCATTTATCAACCAAATTGGACCTTCTGGGATGTTGAGTATGGTACTACACCGCCTCCACGCTATTATTCACTTGGAGTTAACCTTACACTTTAATAACATTTAATAGGATTTAAGATGACAAATAAAAATAAATTCATAATACTAATTGGACTTTTTGCAACACTGGTTACAGGATTGAACAGTTGCAAAAAAGAATTTTTAAAAGCTCAGCCCCTTTCGTTTTACGAACCTTCAGAAACTTATGTAAATGCAGCGGCCATGCGTGCTGCTTTGGTTTCGTTAGCCAGGAATTTACGTTTTGAATATTATGGTGGCAACCCCGCTATTTTAACTGAAATGCTTTTTTCTGAGGTTGCTGTTGAAGGCACCACCGATAAAAGTGGCCCTGCACAGGATTTAAACACCCTGATTACACCTGACCTGGTAACCTTTAGTAATGATGATCGTAATAAAATTTATGTTTATTGGACCGAAGGTTACAATGGCATCAAGTATGCAAATACCATCATATCCAGGATTGATAATGCAACCTATGCCTCGCCGGCAGAAAGAAATTCCATTTTAGGTGCGGCTTACTTTCACAGGGCACTCAGGTATTATAAATTGACCAATCAGTTTGGAGACGTTCCTGCAGTAATGCAGGAGATAACCGCACCAAAGCTTGATTTTTACTCAACAAAAAGAGAAGTTATCTTACAGAAAGTTAAACTGGATTTAGACTCTGCATTATTATGGTCATCAGATAATGTTAATAAAGGTGAAGTAACTAAAGGAGCTGTAGCGCATTTGCTTTGTAAAGTAAACCTTGCTCTGGGTAATTTTGACGATGCCATTGCAGCAGCTAATTCAGTAATAAATGGTGGGTTTTACAGTTTAATGAAAGCACCATTTGGAAATGCTCCTGCTCCATTTATTTTACAACCAGGTACTGCTGCCCAAATACAAT
>JBBSJX010000513.1:0-2746 GCA_038256825.1 Chitinophagales bacterium | reverse complement strand
CCACCAGCGAATCTTGGATAGCTACCATCACTTTGGTGCTCAACCTCGTTAACTTAACGAGGCTGGGCCTTGTGTCCCTATACCAATGGTTTGTACTAATGCTATGTTGCTATTTTGGCAGAAAAAAATTTACGCTGAGTTTATGAGCAGACCCTAATTAGTTAAAATGCCGGGGTGAAAGTAGTGCTAACAGTATAAGTGTGCGACGCAACGATGATGCTATATGCACCATCGCCGGGTTCAAAAAAAAAAAAATTAAGTTTTTAAAAACTGCAGGTTACGTTTTATACCTGCAAACTTGGTACGCTTTAGCGGTGAGTTTTTAAACACCAGCTTAAATGTTTCCTCCGTCATTTCTTCCCAATCGCTGGTGGTAAAATTTAGTATTTGCGGAATAGGGGTGAAGGCTAATTCGGTGGTGGGTTTACTAAACCGGTTCCAGGGGCAAACATCCTGGCAAACATCGCAGCCAAACATCCAGTTATTAAACTGGCCTTTCATCTTTTCGGGTATCAGTGCATCTTTAAGCTCGATGGTAAAATAGCTGATGCATTTGCTGCCATCCACCACTTTATTTTCAAGAATAGCATCGGTAGGGCAATGCTCAATACAACGGCGACAGGTGCCACAATAATCTTTTACATAAGGATCGTCATACGTTAGTTCAACATCAACAATAAGGGTTGCAATAAAAAAGAAAGAGCCTGCCTGTTTATTAATGAGGTTGCCGTTTTTGCCTATCCAGCCAAGGCCGCTGCGGGTAGCCCAGCTACGTTCCAACACTGGAGCGCTGTCAACAAAACCACGGCCATTAATTTCACCTATTTCATCTTTTATTAACGAAAGCAGGTGTATTAATTTTTCGCGTATTACTTCGTGGTAATCTTTTCCGTAAGCATATTTAGCAATTTTTGGGGCTTCATTGGTTTGTTGGTGGCCGGGATAATAATTCATTAAAAGCGTGATGACACTTTTAGCGCCAGGCACCAACAATGAAGGATCGACCCGTAGATCAAAATAGTTTTCCATGTACTGCATATTACCTTGCATACCCTTCGATAACCATTGTTCCAACCGCCGGGCATCATCGTTAAGTTTTACGGCTTTGGCTATGCCACAATAATCAAATCCCAATTGATTACTGAGTGTTTTAATGAGGAAACTAAATTTATCTTTCAAATAATTTTATTTGTAAATATTAATAATATATCATTGGTCAAAATATTATTAATATTATTTCGTTTTCAATCTCTTTAACCTTTAACCATCTAACTGTTTACATGCCAAAAATTATACATGCAGCTGCAGTATTGTGTTTTTTATTTTTTACCCCTTTTTTGTTTGCGCAAAGATCAGCAATAAAATTTGGAGCAATAAAAATGGAGGATTTTGCTCCAAAAAGTTATCCCATCGATCCCGAAGCGGATGGTATTGTACTTTCAGATATTGGTACATCTCAATATGAACCTCATGCAAAAGGAGGGTTTAATATTAATTTTAAGCGGCATACTCGTATCCGGTTATTAAACCGCAAATCATTTGATGAGGCAACTATAACCATTCCCCTTTATTTTTTTAATAACTATGAAGAGCGCATTGTAAAAATTGAAGCTTCTACTTTTAATGTTGAAAATGGCCAGGTAGTAGAAACCAAACTGGATAAAAATTCAATTTTCCAGGAAAAGCTAAATAGCCGGTACATTGTAAAAAAGTTTACGATGCCCAACCTTAAAGAAGGTTGTATTGTGGACATTAAATACACGCTTGAATCTCCTTACGAGCAGGATATAAGAACGTGGTATTTTCAAGGCAGCCTGCCGGTGTTGTATAGCGAATACGAAACTGATATACCGGCTATATACGATTTTGTAATTTTAAACCAGGGCTATCACCCTTTCATAACAAAAACAAATAAAGAATATCCCCGTACATATTATATTTCGTATAACGAAAATGGAGGATCAGGTGCCCGCAAAACATTTAATCTTAATACACAGGAAATAAGGAATGTGTGGGCAATGGAAAACATTCCAAAGTTGAAATCTGAAAATTTTACCACTACATTGTCTAATCACATAGCTAAAATTGAATTTCAATTATCAGCAATAAGATATCCTGATGAGCCTTCAAAACCAATTATGAATAGCTGGGAAGTTGCTGCAGAGCAATTGTTGAAAAGAGATAATTTTGGCAGTGAACTTACAAAGAATACTTCATTTTTTGCGGATGAACTAAAAACAATTACAGGTAATAAAGAGGTTACCCTTGAAAACGCTAAAAAGATTTATAGCTATGTCAGGGATAATATCAACTGTAATAATCATGATGCACTTTTTACTAAAAACTCCTTAAAAAAGGTTTACCAGGATAAAAATGGCAATGTTGCAGAAATTAATCTTTTGCTATCCGCTTTAATGAATAACCTGGGTTTTGAAGCGCATCCTGTAGTATTAAGCACCAAACATAATGGAAAGGCATTGGCTATTTACCCCATTATTGATAAGCTTAATTATGTGATCTGCCAGGTAATCATCAACAATCAACCTTACCTGTTGGATGCTTCGCATAAGCAATTAGGTTTTGCAAAATTACATAACGAAACCTATAATGGCTATGCAAGGGTAATTGATGTTAATCCTTTAATTATAAGTCTCCAGGCCGATTCGCTGGTGGAGACAAAACTTACTTCAGTAATGCTTTTTAATGCCGAAAAAGAAGGCCTGGTGGGTACCTATCAAACCTACCT
>JBBSJX010000512.1:0-2753 GCA_038256825.1 Chitinophagales bacterium | reverse complement strand
TTTAAACAGCAGGGTAAAATGCCCGCCTACATCGCCAATACTGCGGGTTAAATGCCATTTGCCAACAATAAAAAAATACATTACTGATAATCTTTTCACTTCCAGGATATCAAATTTGAGTTTACCCATGGCGGCAGTATCGGGGTAGCCTTTTTTATAATTCTCCAGTGTGTTTTTCCAACCGTAGGTAATGCCGCTCTTGCCAATAAACATTAAAGAATCGTTTTGCCAGTACACGTTCATAAAAGTTTCAAGGTTTCCTGTATTCCATGCCAGGCGCTGCTCTTCAAGCAATGCACGTATTATTGTTTCGTCTTTACTTTGAGCCCACGCCGAAGCAGTGCACAGCAAAGTAAGTATAATTGCAAAAAGATTTTTTTTCATTGTTTATAATTTGAACAGTAAATATAAATAATCAGGAACTGATAAACGATTAATGTTTATGGTGCGGAGATGAGCATTTGCTGCGGTGGCAAAGCCGGTAATTATAAAAATGTGCACTGATGATAAAAGCAACGGCAATAAGCAAAAAAGAAATTTCGTACCGGGTAAAAAATTGTTTTAAAATCAGGAAAATAAAACCAAGACTGAAAATTAAAACCGGCGTTAAAGAACGGTGATGTTTTATGTAGCCATGAAAAAGCGAATACGAACCAACCACAAATGCAAGCGCAATCATACCCCATTCAAAAAATACATTGTGAATGATATCTGTACCAAAAACCGGTAACGTGGTTAACAAAATGGGCAATAATGCACAATGTATGGCACAGGCTATTGAAGTAGCTATTCCAAGCGCATCCCAGTTTAATTTAAGATTCATCAAAAGCAAAGATATAATATTTGCAATAATGTTGCAAATATTATCCCGCAAACAGAATTGCTACATGAATCGGTTGTAAATTCGCAAAAAAACAGCATGGGTAAGCGGCTTTTGTTTTATGGAGTTTTCTTTTCGGTTTTGATTGTAACCTTTGTGTATTTTGTTTACAAAGACGAAGACCTGACAAGATCCCTATTGCCGGTTTTAAATGATAATGTGCAGCCATTTTCTTTTACCAATCAGGATGGGAAAAAACTAACCGAGGCGAATGTGGAAGGCAAAGTATATGTTACCGAATATTTTTTTACTACATGCACGGGTATTTGCCCCATTATGAATGCCAATATGCGACGTGTTTTTGATAAGTATAAAGATGAACCCAACTTTCTTATCCTTTCGCATACAAGTATGCCCGAAACAGATTCGGTTCCGTTGCTTAAGGCTTACGAAAGAAAAATGATTAATGGTACTTTGGTAAAAAATGCGGATGGGTCTTATAAAATTAAGTACGATACTACAGCCGGCGTACAAAAACCAACAGCTAATCCCACCTGGAATTTTGTTACCGGCGATAAAACAACGTTGTACAAAATGGCCCGCCAAAGCTATTTGATAGATAATAATAAACCCGATTCCACACAAGCGATGGCCGATCAGTTTATCCATACCCAGTTTTTTGCTTTGGTAGATAATCAACGCCGGGTGAGGGGAATTTACGACGGGTTGGTAGAAGACGACATGCAAAAACTTTTTAAAGACATTAAAGGATTGCTGAAAGAGAAGATAACAACAAAGCGTTTTATGAACGGATTCAGCAGCGATCCAAATTAATATATTATGGCAGATACCGCAGACATACTTAAAAGGAACCAGCTCAGCATAACTGCGAGCAGTAAACAAATTCTGGACTTATTTTTAAACAGACCCGGCGCCCTGGCACATTCCGATATTGAAAAAAATACCGACGGTTCTTTTGACCGTGTTACGGTTTACCGAACGCTGCAAACCTTTGTTGAGAAAGGAATCATACATAACATTCCAACAACCGACAACTCCATTTTATATGCTTTATGCAAAGACAATTGCGAAGCGGGGCATCACCACGATAACCATGTACACTTCATTTGCGATGTTTGTGATAAAACCATTTGTCTCGATCATGTTTCTATCCCAGAGGTAAAACTACCCAAAGGGTTTACGCAAAAACAAACCGATGTAGTGGTTAGCGGAATATGTGATGAATGTAAATAAAAGACTGAATTTTCTACTTAGAAAAAAGGATAGAATTTAAAAAGAGTTAATAATTTCTACAGAACTTTTCAATAATTGTTTTTGTTTACTTTCTGTAATATGTCCAATTATCAGACTATGTGCATCATTTTCGGGTAGAGGGTTGTGGACTGTATTTAACCCATCATTAATATTATGTCTGATAACTCCTGCATTTAATTTTAAAAGCCTAAACCGTTTATCTCCTAAAGTTGCCTTTGTAAAAGAAGATAGTTTTTCAAGATCAACCGATACGCCATCTTCATCACGTTTCTTTTGATATGCTCTACTAGTTATTGTGCCATCAGGCTTGATATAATTGGGTAAATATGTTGGCACACGCCTGAGAATGAAATCAGAATCAAGAATAACAACTGATGTCATATTATTGCTTTAGCCATTTCAAGTATGAATGTAAAGTAGTTTCGTTTAAGGCTTCTTCGGCTTGAAAGTCTCCATCACAAGAACCGATTACCTTGTCATTAACTTCACCAGAAAATATAAATTCCAAGTTCACATTCTTATGCTTAAGTTCTACCAGGATGTCTCCGTCAGCTGTGGGAACTGTATAAAAAACGTCATATGCTCTGGCGTTTAACTCTGTAATAATGAAATTTATAGCTTTTATAATAGCCGAATTGTTTGGCTTTTTAGCATTATA
>JBBSJX010000511.1:0-2814 GCA_038256825.1 Chitinophagales bacterium | reverse complement strand
GGATAACAACCAGCCTTTAATTGATTTTTGCCATGCATTGGAGCAGGTATGTATCGAAACCGTTGAAAGCGGTAAAATGACCAAGGACCTTGCCATTACCGTTAAAAAAGATGTTGTGCACGGTACTGATTATTTATATACCGAAGAATTTTTAGATGCAATTGATGCCAACTTAAAAGCTAAGTTGGGTTAATTTCCATCCTTTATATTTTGTAAAAATGCCGTGTTTTTGCACGGCATTTTTATTTGGCAATAATTTTTATTGGGTAGCTAGCAATTAATCTCTTACTAACCTTACTTGCAGGCTGATCGACTTTTAACGGTTCGCTCACTTATACTATTATATCAATAAGCAGCGCTTTTTTAAGCTGTTTTGGTACTTTGTTTTAACTGTACATAACTTAACCAAATGAAAAAGTATTTATTGGTGTTTATATCAGTTTTTACCTGTCTTCTTTTACATGCGCAACCTGTAAAAGAACACGGACAATTAAAAGTTGAAGGAAAGTATTTAACAGATGCTAAAGGTAAATCTGTTGTTTTGCGCGGAATGAGTTTTGGCTGGCATAACTTCTGGCCACGGTTTTATAATGCGGGGGCTGTAAAGGAATTGCATCAATCCTGGGAGTGTGCGGTAGTACGTGCCGCCATGGGGATTGAACCAAAGAATGGCTATAAGGATAATCCTGAAGAATCGACCAGGTTGATAAAAAGAGTAGTGGATGCAGCCATAAAAGAAGGGATATACGTGATCATTGACTGGCATAGCCATAATATAAATCTGCAAGAGGCCAAAACGTTTTTTGCAGAAATGGCAAAGACTTACGGAAAATATCCAAACGTGATTTACGAAATATTTAATGAGCCCGACCAGGAGACATGGGCGGAGGTTAAAGCGTATTCAAAAGAAATAATTGCAACCATCAGGGCTATTGACCCGGATAATGTTATATTGGTAGGTAATCCTCACTGGGACCAGGACATTCAATTAGGTGCAGATGACCCCATACAAGACGTGAGCAATATTATGTACACCGTCCATTTTTATGCAGCTACGCATAAACAAAATCTCCGTAACCGGTGCGATTATGCTTTGAAAAAAAACATCCCCATTTTTATTTCGGAATCGGCGGGAATGGAAGCAACGGGTGATGGACCCATTAATGAGGAAGAATGGGTTGCATGGCTTGATTGGGCCGAAGCCAATAAAATCAGTTGGATAACCTGGTCAGTATCTGATAAAAATGAAACATGTTCCGTTTTATTACCTTCGGCAAATTCGGAGGGAGACTGGAGCGCTTCTGATATTAAAAAGTCGGGGTTAATGAGTAAGGCGTTTATTAAAGATTACACACAGAAAGCAAAACAATAATATCTTCAAGGGCGAGAAATAACCACGGAGTTTATTATTGTAATTTAATGAATATAAAGTTTATCAATGTTTTGCAGGTAGTTTAATCATCTTGTCAAAATAAATTCTAACAAAACAATACAACGAACTGATTTTTGTAGAAATTATTCTGCACCAGGTCAATTATATTTGCACTCTTAAAATTTGGATGAATATGAAAGTTATGAAGTTTGGTGGCACCAGTGTTGGTAAGCCAGAAAGAATGCATGGTGTGGCAAAACTGATTACTAACGGAGATGAGCCAACTATTGTTGTATTGAGTGCTTTAAGCGGCACCACCAATTTCCTTGTTGCTATCAGCAAAGGTCTTTCATCCAACGATCGTAGCGAGGCTAAAGAGCGAATTGATCGCCTGGAAGCACATTACATGCAGTTTATCCAGGAACTGTTAGAAACTGAAACAGCCAGGCAAAAAGCAAAAACAGTTATTGCAGAGCATTTTGAATTCCTGAACATTATTCTTAAAATATCTTTTAGCGAAGCATTAAATAAAGATATTCTTGCACAAGGTGAGTTAATGAGCACAAAGATGTTTTCGGTTTACCTGGAAGAAAAGGGCATCGAACATGCATTATTACCCGCTTTAGAGTTTATGCAGATTGATGCTTATGAAGAGCCTCAGATAGGCGTGATTAAAGTCAAACTAAGTAACTTAATTGCTTCCCATCCTGATAAAAAACTGTTTATAACTCAGGGATATATTTGTCGCAATATTAAAGGTGAGGTTGACAATTTGAAAAGAGGAGGAAGTGATTATTCAGCTTCGCTGATAGCGGCCGCTATTAATGCCAGTGTTTGCGAAATATGGACCGACATTGACGGAATGCATAATAACGATCCGCGCGTTGTAGATAAAACATTGCCTATTGAACAGTTGAGTTTTGATGAGGCTGCAGAGTTGGCTTATTTTGGTGCTAAAATATTACATCCTGCTTCCATCTGGCCGGCCCAACATTTCAACATTCCTGTTAAATTACTCAATACCATGTCGCCCGAAGCAAAAGGCACTATTATTTTGCAGCAGGCAGGTGGCGTTGGTATTAAAGCCGTTGCTGCAAAGGATGGGATTGTTGCTATAAAAATAAAAAGCAGCCGAATGCTTTTAGCTTATGGCTTTCTGCGAAAAATATTCGAGGTGTTTGAAAAATACCGCACTTCTATCGACATGATTACCACATCGGAAGTGGCAGTTTCGCTTACAATTGACAACCAGGAAAACCTGGCCGAAATTTTAAAAGAACTGGAGGCATTTGGCACTGTTTCTATTGATGAAAACCAAACCATTATATCGTTGGTGGGTAACGAGATTGCACAAACGCCCGATGTAATGAAGTGTCTTTTTGAATCCATTAGTAACATTCCCGTAAGGATGGTAAGCTATGGGGGCAGCAAGCACAATATAT
>JBBSJX010000510.1:0-2821 GCA_038256825.1 Chitinophagales bacterium | reverse complement strand
TGATGGGTGCCCGTGATCCTTCTTTAGAAAAATTTGCGCTTTCAGTGTGGGAGAAATTACCTGGTTAATTAGTGACCAGCATTTGCCTGATTACGATATAGCTGATGATGATCAGTAATAAAAAAATAATGAGGAAAATATAGAGCCAGGGCTGATCGGGTAATTTTAAACGCTCTCTTCTTAAATTCTTTTTTGCGGTTTTTATTTTCAGGTCCCGGTTTAATTGCTCAATAACTAAATTTAAATCCTTCTTGTTTTTCATTTGCTGAAGTCCTTCTATGGCATCGCTGGCAAATTCATTTTCCAGCAATTGCTTTTCCACTTCATGCTTTTTTTCATCACTCAGTTTGTCCTGCAAATATTGCAACAGGATTTCCTGGTCAATATCAGTTGATAGATTGGTTAGTATATTTTTAATATTCTCCTTCATTTTATTAAGAACGATTGATGTCCTGCATTTTTAATTTTTTTTCAAGTATGATCTTCAGATTACGTTTACCATTTTGTATATAACTTTTTACCTGCATCATGCTGAATCCGGTTACTTCGCTTATTTCCTGGTAACTTCTTTTCTCAAGGTAAAACAAAGTTACGCACTGCTTCTGCTCTTCATTTAGTTCATCCAATGAATTATTCATTAGCTCAAAGGTCTTTTCATCATTGAGCAATGCATCGCGATCAACATTTTCAGCAGGGGTGGCAATGTGATTATCTGTTAATTCAACCGGGATTTTTCCCTGCTTATCCCGCAGTTTCATTAGACAATGATTTTTAGCAACCATATAGATCCACGACTTAAAATATTCCACTTTGTATTTATGCAATTCCGTGATCGACTTCAAAAAAATCTGTTGTACACTGTCCCTGGCATCTTCTTCATTTTTTAAATATTTCATACAAACACCCAATAATAACAGGGTATACCGTTGCAATAAAATGCCGAGCCACTCATTGTTACGGTCCCTGTAAAAATTTTCCAGCAGCTGCTGGTCACTGGTTTCCTCGTGTTTATCTGAATTCACGTTTGTAAAATAGCTAATTAGTTATTCAAATAGATGCATAATCCTTGTTTTTTCATACAATAGTTGCACCTTCATTTTTAACTTCGTTTAAAAAAAATATCAATGGAATTTGCAGTCTGTGTAGTGCCCGCCGCAGCAATCAGGAATACGACTTCTCATAAAACGGAAATGACCAACCAATTGCTCTTTGGTGAAACAATGGAAATATTAAAAGTAAAAAAGGAACAATGGTATAAAATACGAAGCCTGCACGATAAATATGAAGGCTATGTACGGGCTAACCTGGTGCAGGTGATTGATGAATCAGAAGCAAAACAGGTTTCTCCCTGGGTGATGACCGACCTGGTTAATTTTTTAGAAACCAATAACGACGACATGCTGGTATCGGCAGGTGTCACGTTACCCGATTTTGCAGAAGGCGAAGGAAGAATCGGTTCCATTGAATACAAATTTGAAGGAAATTTTCATCATCGTAACGATGTTAGACCGCAACCTGAAATACTGATGCAGTTGGCGCAAAAATGGTTGAACGTACCTTATTTATGGGGTGGAAGAACGCCATTGGGCGTGGATTGCAGTGGATTTGTACAGGTGATTTTTAAAATGATGGGTATCGATCTGTGGAGAGATGCATACCTGCAGGCTGAACAAGGAATAAAGATCAATGAATTGAAAGATGTTCAATGTGGTGATCTTGCTTTTTTTACAGATCATAAAAAAAGGATCATGCATGTTGGAATTTTATTGAACAATCATGAGATCATTCATTCTTCAGGAAATGTGCGCATTGATAATATAGATGAAGAAGGGATCACGCATACTGGCACAGGCATCAGAACGCATAAATTAAAAACGATAAGGCGCTATTGGTAACATCAGTTCACCATCTGCAATATTCAAATTCATTTGAAGTGAAAAAGCATAATTCTCTTTGCCCAGTACATTCCCCCAGCTAACTGAAAAATAGGGAATATAATAAGGAACATACACAAAAAAATCATTTACCTGTCCAAGGATTGTTGTGTTATTTGTTGCGTATTGCGTTTTTTCATCATTCAGCATAAAAGATTTCCTGTATTTTCTATTGAATACTTTGTATTCATTTTGAACCTGGTCATACTGTGCTTTGCCTGCGGCTGGCATTGTAGTGGCTGTAAGACTGAAACTTATCAATGTGTCAATAGGTTGTTTGGTAGAATCATCGATCACTAAATAATCAGAAATAATGAATTGTACCAACTCTGTCTTAAATGTAAAAGGACTGAAATTTTTGTATATGCCTCTTAAATAAAATAAACTGGTGTCTGTTCGCTTTTGCAAATTGATAATAGAAAATGCGGTATCCTTCAACACCTGGTTCATGAAAACATTGAATGGCCTATCCAACGGGTTTACTCTAAAATATTTTCCAACGATTTTTTCCAATGTTGGTTGACTCGAAGCCGTAGCCAGGCTAAACAGTAAAATAAAAGAGCATAAAATTTTTTTCATCCAAAAATTTAAAATAAACTTTTCACCCATCTTACAATGGCTTTATCCCAACCCAGCATATTAAAGGCAACATAAAATAAGATAATACCAAAAATTTTCCGCAATGATTGTTGTGATATGGCCAGCGCCCATTTGCTGCCAATAAAACCACCAAGGGCAAAGGCAACGCTCATGATCAACACCACTTTTAAATCAATATGACCTTTATTATAATAATTTATCACTGCGAAAATACCAACCGGCAATAATAACAAACCCAATGAGGTGCCCTGTGCTTGTTGCTGAGAAAAACCTAATACATAAATAAG
>JBBSJX010000509.1:0-2824 GCA_038256825.1 Chitinophagales bacterium | reverse complement strand
GTTAACCCAGTTTACTTTTGGCAACCACCGCATCACCAATTTTGAGATGGAAACCAGCGCCATTTATGGTTTGGGTAAACTGCTGGGACATCATTGCCTGAGCTTAAGCGCCATTGTAGCCAACAGGATTAAAAAAGAATTTAGTAAAGATGGGGGGGCTGCTGTGGAAAACATGATTAAAAAAAGCCTGGAGATTTTAGAAAAAATATAGGTTGACAAAGTATAAATTTTGCATGTTGAATAAAGGAAACAAAGTACAAGTGAGTGACACAACGATGCTGACATAAAAAACAAATGCCGGAAAACAAATTTATTAAACCACGGTAATAAACCTGGTTGTTAAAAGCAATAAACAAGAATGAAAATTACATTTTATAAATACCAGGGAACAGGAAATGATTTTGTTATACTGGATAACCGGAATAATGAATATGACGGCCTTGATATGAAACAGGTAAAACATATTTGCAACCGGCACTTTGGCATTGGTGCCGATGGTTTAATGCTTTTAAACTTAAAGGAAGGATTTGACTTTGAAATGAAGTATTACAATGCCGATGGTAATGAAGGAAGTATGTGCGGTAATGGCGGCAGGTGCATTGTAAAATTTGCTTACGACATGGGTATGGTTAAAAGCCGTTATCATTTTATTGCTGTGGATGGTCCGCATGAAGCATTTTTTGGTGAGCACGAATGGATACAACTACAAATGAAAAATGTAAACGAGGTTAATATGCATCATTTGGATTTTATAGTGGATACCGGGTCGCCCCACTATGTAAAATTTGCAAGCAATGTTATGGACTTGAACCTTTTTAACGAAGGGAGAAAAATCAGGTATAGTGATACATTTAAAGAAAAAGGAATTAATGTAAATTTTGTTGAACAAGATAAAGATTGGATTACAGTACGTACCTACGAAAGAGGCGTGGAAGACGAAACCCTGAGTTGCGGCACCGGGGTTACCGCAAGCGCCCTGTTAAGCGCACATAACGATGCAGGTTTTAACCGGGTTGAGGTAAAAAGCAAAGGCGGCAACCTTGCAGTAGAATTTGATAAAATTGGCGCTGATAGGTTTGAGAATATCTGGCTTTGCGGACCGGCAACTTTTGTATTTAAAGGCGAAATAGAAATGTAATTAACACTGGTTAAGGCTTAAATGATAACTTCACTTTATTTATTTAATTAAACCTGAACACCCGGCTTGTAAATGATACAGTATTTTAAAAATATAGACAGTAAGACTGTAGAAGTTGAAAAGCCTGAAAGTGGAATTTGGGTAAACCTGGTTCCACCATTTAAAGATGAAGAATTCCAGGAGCTATCGGAAGAGTTAGAAATACCCATAGAATTTTTAAGAGACTCGCTGGATATTGACGAACGTCCACGCTACGAGCTTGAAGACAATGTAAAGTTTGTAGTAATTAAAACACCGGCCGAAAACAATTCGTTTAACGATAGTGACGCATTGTATATTACCATCCCCATCTGTATTATTCTTACCCACAACCATATTGTTACGGTTAACTCGTTTGATAATGGTGCCATTAATAAATTTTTAAGCACTTTTCAAAAGCGCCATCCCGATAAAAAAAATATGATGGTGCTGAAGGTTTTTGAAAAAATTGTACAGAATTTCCTGGAGTTTTTAAAGCAGATTAATCACCAGCGAAATTTGTTTGAACAAAAATTATACGACAGTAACCGGAACGAGGAATTACTGAACCTGATGCGGATACAAAAAAGCCTGGTGTATTTTGTTACCGCTCTTCGCAGTAATGAGTTGTTGATGATGAAGTTGGAAAGAACCAATTTTTTAGGCTTGAACGAAGATGAATTAGAAATTTTAAACGACCTGGTGGTAGATACCAGCCAGGCTCTTGAAATGGCAAATATTTACACCAATATTTTAAGCAGCACGATGGATGCATTTGCAAGCATCATCAGCAACAACCTTAACAATGTAATGAAGCGTCTAACTTCTATTACTATTATTTTATCGTTACCCATTTTAGTTACGGGCATTTACGGGATGAACGTTGACATTCCCTACCAGCATAGCAGCAATGCGTTTTATATACCGGTAATACTTTCAATTTCCATTTCGGTAATTATTGGCTGGTATTTTATGAAGAAGAAATTATTCTAAAAACTGTTGGAATTTTTGAGCATGAACACAGCGCATTTATCACATGAAGCATTGAGTAACCCGGTACTTAACCCAGTAGTTAAAACAGGCAATTTTACCGTTAGGGTTTATGGCATTTTAATGGATAGTGCCCAGCGGATTTTAGTAAGCGACGAGTTTATAAGGGGTGAATATTTTACTAAGTTTCCCGGTGGAGGACTTGAGTTTGGCGAAGGCACCCGCGATTGTTTAAAAAGAGAATTTAAGGAAGAAACAAACCTTGATGTAACCATTGGCGAGCATTTGTACACAACCGATTTTTTCCAGATTTCGGCCTTTAATAAAACCGACCAAATCATCAGCATTTATTACTACGCTCACACCAAAGAACCCATAAAATTAGCAACCAAAACTACTTTGTTCGATTTTGCACCTGAACAAATTGCCGACCCTAACGGCGAATCAGAAGTTTTTAGATGGATAGAATTAAAAGACCTCGATGATACTTGTGTTTCGCTACCTATTGATAAAGTAGTGGTAAAAATGGTTAAAGAAAAATACCGGTTATAAAAAAAAGAGGAAAGCAACTTCCGTCACTTTCCTCCTTCAAATTAGTACCTATACTTTCTATTTCATTTCTTTCACAACATCTTTTACGTATTGTAAACTCTGTGCAATTTCGGGTGCATTGTTGTT
>JBBSJX010000508.1:0-2829 GCA_038256825.1 Chitinophagales bacterium | reverse complement strand
GTGAGAAAGTTTTTAGGAGGCAACTCGGTTGCGGTATATTGGTTAATGGGCAAATCGCTAATGAGTATACCACCGGCATGTATGCTCAGGTGATTTGGAAAATCTTGCAGCAAGGTTGCATAGTGCCATATTTGTTTTTTTATTTTATCGTCCTTTACATTGCCCGATGCCAGTTGGTCAATTTCTTCCTTGGGCAAGCCAAAAACTTTTCCCAGTTCTCTTAAAATGGCGCGGGTTTGAAAAGTGGTATATGCGCCCAGCAAACATACCTGCTCAGGACCATAACGGGTAAAAATATAATCTATCATTTCATCGCGGTCGGTCCACGAAAAGTCAATATCAAAGTCGGGCGGAACAGAGCGATAGGGGTTCATAAAACGTTCAAAATATAGGTCCAGCTCCAAAGGATCCACGTCTGTTATCTCAAGGCAATAGGCTACAATGGAGTTGGCCCCGCTGCCACGGCCTACGTAAAAAAAGCCGCGGGTTTTGGCATAGCGTATCAAATCCCAGGTAATGAGAAAGTAGGCATTAAAACCCTGGCCATGTATAATCTTCAGCTCTTTGGTTACCCGCTCTTTGGCAATAGTGTTTTTAGTTCCGTACCGGCGTTTCATTCCATCGAGGGCCAGTTTTTCCAATAGTTTGCGGTCATCGGTTTTTGAAGCTGAGTAAACCTTTTTGGTTTTATCGGTTTTAAATTCCATTTCTACAAAGCAGCTATCCATTAACTGCAGGGTATTCATAATAATGGACGGATGTTCGCGAAAAGCATTGATGAGTGCCGATTGCGGAATAAATGTTTCGTGGGTGCCAGCCGTATCATCCTTCAACTGTTTGCTTAGCACAATATTTTTATCAATAGCCCTAAGCAAACGGTGAATATTGTAATCCGTTTTATTGTTTTGAAAAGTTACGGGGTGGCGGATAACATATTTTTTTGGATGTTGCTCCGGATGCAAACCATATAGCTTATTTACTTCGGTGGTTTGTACGCCAATCAATTCGTTGGAAAGTAAAGTCGCAGGTTCAAGGTTTCCAAGAGCATAAATTATAAATACATCATCGGTAAAATTTGGACGATCAACAAAGGGTTCTTTTGCCTGTAAATGGCGCGATAAAAATTGGTTGATCTGCAACAGACCCTGGTTGTTTTTAGCCAGTAAAATATACTTGAAAGTATTGTCGTTCCTGATTTCTACCCCAGCTATAGGTTTAATGTTTTTTTCGTTGCAAAAGCCTACAAAATCCCATAGGTCGGCGGTGGTGTTAATGTTGGTTAACGCCAGCAATTTTACATCACTTTCTTCGGCCAGCTCCACCAGCTTTTCGGTTTTAATAGTGCCATACCGCAGGCTAAACCATGTTTTACAATTCAGGTACATAATCAATCTCTCCGGGCGGTTTATTTGTTATTGTCACTTCAATAATATTTCTTTTATGAACCGGGCATCGGTGCTTCTATTAAGCATTGTTGCGTCGCACTCTTGTACAGTTCTACCCATATTCACCAAATTATTTAAATGCTTTTTACTAAAATATTTAGCAAATATACGGTGGATTTTTAATGGGGGAGGGTGGTTTTACTTAAAATTAGTTTTGCTCAAATGGTGGGAAGTTAATTTATCGTGTAGCATTAAGTAATGCGTTAAAATCAGTGAATTTCAGGATTCAAAAACGGTCTGGTTTAAATCTCATTAAATTTGAGAATTGAAAAAGAAATCAAATGGACAGATTAAAAACATATAAACAGGATATAGCTAATCTTTGTAAGTCTTATAAAGTGAAAACTTTATATGCCTTTGGTTCAGTTCTGACTGAAAATTTTAATACAGATAGTGATATAGACTTAATTGTTGATTTTGCTAATATTGATGTTGCAGATTATGCAGACAACTATTTTGATTTTAAATTTTCACTACAGGAAATTTTAAAAAGACCCATTGACCTACTTGAAGAAAAGGCAATTAAAAATCCCTATTTTAGGCAGTATGTAAATCAACAAAGACAACTTGTATATGGACAATGACATAAAGGGTTGGCTTTACGACATTTTAAGGGCAATAATGGAAATCGAGAGTTTTTTTAGTAACCAGCCCAAAGAATTTATAGATTATCAAAATGACTTGCGCACTAGAAGAGCAGTTGAACGCAATATTGAAATAATCGGTGAAGCACTTAATAGAATTCTTAAAAATGACGACACTTTATCAATAGCAAATTCAAGAAAAATTGTTGATACGCGGAATAGAATTACTCATGGTTACGATACCGTATCAGATGAAGTGATTTGGGGAATTGTAAATAAGCACTTACCAATTTTGCAAAAGGAGATTGAAGAATTATTAGGAGAGTAAAATACCATTACTCCTAGAGTTCACTATGCTAACAACACTGCACTATGGGAGAATCGCTGCCAGCGACCAAAAAAAATACTATAAAAATCTAAAGCTGTTTAACTATCGCTTCGCCTTGCAGAATGTTTTGGAGTAACTGTATTTTTTGCAGCGGTGGCCGGACGGTGTACATGCCGGTAGCCCCGCCACGGCGCACCCCACGCACAAAAACATATATCACCCCGCCAAAATGCTTTTCGTAGTCAAAACCGGGCAGCCGGCTTTGCAGGTATTTTGTTACGGCAAGTGTATAAATTAAATATTGAAGATGGTAATTATTATCGTTCATGGCCTGTGCCAGGGCCGCAGGCGAATAATTTTGCAAATTATCGCCCAGGTAATTCGACTTCCAATCGAGGATATAATATTTGCCTTCGTGCTCAAAAAACAAGTCAATTTTTCCATTCATAATGCCTTCAATATTTCCGGGCAT
>JBBSJX010000507.1:0-2830 GCA_038256825.1 Chitinophagales bacterium | reverse complement strand
GCCGATAAAAGCCTGCCCTTATATGCGCGGGTAGCAGGCATTTTTACCTATGCCCAATCCGCTAAGGAAAGTGGCATAAACAATTTATTAAAACTGGTGGATGATAAAGACGTTAAAGAGTTTGCCTTGCGTGCCCTGGCTGACCGCAAACCCTTTATAAAAAATATTCCCTTAACTCCTTTTATTGATGCAGTCGGTGATCCTTCTCCACGTGTGCAGGTTGCTGCCATTACAGCGTTGGGCCGTTTAGATCGTAAAGAAGCGATTGCTACTTTATTAAATGTAAAAGTTCCTGCGTCGTTTACTGCACCGGCAAAAAATACAGAAGGCCCGCATGCTACACCCAATTCGGAAATTATACCTGCGCATGTGGCGGTGCGTTCGTTAATTAATCTAAACGCTGAAGACGAAAGTTTACAGGCCATAGGTACACAAAATTCAACCATTGCATTGTGGGCATTGCGTTATATGCATTCGCCTAAAGTGGTAGATGGATTAATTGCAGCTTATAATAAAACGAACGACGCTAACTTTAAAAATAATATCATCTCTACATTAAGCCGTTTGTATAAAAAGGAAGCGCCGTACGAAGGAAAATATTGGTGGAGTACTCGTCCGGATGGTCATGGGCCCTACTATAAAACCATGGATTGGGAAGCCTCGCCGGTAATTGAACAATTTTTAACCAGCCAATGGAATAGTGCGAACACTGATGGTAAACAATTGTTTGCCGACTTAAATGCCAAACACCAGATGGGCATAACGCAATTTGGAGGTGAAGAATTGCCGGTTGCAAAAGAAGAAGTAAAGGTAGACCTGGAGAAAATAAAGAATAAAAAAGGCCAGGTAGGGGAGGCTTCAATTGAAGATGTGATGCTGGCAATGGCCAGTATTGTTGGTGATCCGGCAATGGGTAAAACTTTATTTACCAACCAGGGCTGTGTGGCTTGCCATAGCTTAAATAAAGGCGAACCGTTAAAAGGACCGTTTATGGGCCAGATTGGATCGATAATGAATAAGGATCAAATTGCTGAATCAATATTAAAACCCAATGCATCTATTTCGCAGGGTTTTGCCAGCGTATTGGTTACCGCAAAAGGAAACAAATCGTATATGGGTTTTGTGTCGGCAGAAACGGCTGATAAGTTAACCTTAAGAGATATTACAGGACAGGTTACGACTATTAAAACCAGCGATATTCAAAGCCGGAAAGAAATGGAAACCTCCATGATGCCTGCGGGCCTTGCCAATAGTTTATCGTACCAGGAATTTGCCTCGCTGATTACATTTTTATCTCAGCAAAAAAAGTAGGTATTTATTTGTTGAAATGATATTATAGATTTTTTTTTAAAAGCATCTTGTAAAACAATTACAAGGTGCTTATTAATTTTTTAAATGATTAATAGAATTTATAGTGCTGAAGAAATAGCCCCGATTGTAGTGGAAAGCCCGGAACGTAGTGAGGACTTGTAACGGAAAGCGGGACCACCGCTGAATAGAGTGATGAACCTGTGCTACACCTTTTATAAAAAAACAAATAAAATTATTACCGTATAGGCATTACCGATAATTGTAGCTGTTAACCGAAAATGATTAAAGAAACGCCGCTATAATTTTTATAAAAGCCACGGTATTGTTGCGTAATGCAATATATTTAGTGGCACAAAAGCAATTTATAATTATGAAACGATTTTTTAAGCCGTTGCTTGTAATACTGGCCCTTGCCGGAAGCAATGTTTTTGTAAACGCTCAAAAAACACCCGAAGATTTGGGATGGAAATTGGGTACCCAGGTTTATTCGTTCAGGTTGTTTACCCTGGAGGAAGCGCTTAACAAAGCCGACAGCATAGGTATAAAATATGTACAGGGTTTTCCCGGGCAAAAGCTGGGCGCCGGAATGAGCGGCACGCTGGATTTTCATATGGAGCCTGCCAAAAGAGATTCGGTTTTGCAATTGCTGAAGAGCAAAGGAATTAAAATGTTGTCGTATGGTGTGGTTACCCCACGTACCGAAGCAGACTGGAAACAATTATTTGAGTTTGCAAAAGGTATGGGTTTGCAACAATTTGCTACAGAACCCGAGCCGGAACATATTCCTTTGGTTTCGAAGCTGGCAGACGAATACAAAATTAATGTAGCTATACATAACCACCCCCGTCCATCGCGTTATTGGAGTGCGGATACATTGCTAAAATACACCAAAGGCTATAGCAAACGTTTAGGTTCGTGCGCCGATATGGGGCATTATGTACGTTCGGGTTTAAACCCTGTGGAGGAATTGAAAAAATTAAAAGGCAGGGTGTACGAGTTGCACATGAAAGACTTGCATGAAATGCCTAGCGCAGAGTACATTGCTTTTACAAAAAGAGCACCCACTGCACCAGGCCAGGCGCCACAAGGCAGCAGGCCTCAACCACCTGCAGGCCCGCACGATGTGCCCTGGGGTACCGGTATATCGAACATAAAAGCGATTTTAATGGAGCTGAAAAGCCAGAATTTTAAGGGCCCCATTTGGGCAGAATACGAATATAACTGGAACAACAATGCACCCGAAATTGCACAGAGTTTACAATACGTAAAAGATGTTGTGAAAGAAATGAAATAGAAAGTATAGGTACTAATTTGAAGGAGGAAAGTGACGGAAGTTGCTTTCCTTCTTTTTTTTATAACCGATATTTTTCCTTTACCATTTTTACAACCACCTTATCAATAGGTAGCGAAACACAAGCTTCCTCCAGGTTTTTTAATTCAATCCATCTAAAAACTTCTGATTCGCCGTTAGGGTCGGCAATTTGTTCAGGAGCAAAATCAAACAACGTGGTTTTGGTTG
>JBBSJX010000506.1:0-2841 GCA_038256825.1 Chitinophagales bacterium | reverse complement strand
TTTGCCGTACAAGTGAGTGACACAACGATGATGACCAAAGTATAAACCGCCGGTTAACCAAATTTTAAAAACCTGATCACTAATATTTAAAAAATAAAAAAATGAAAAAAGTACTGTTATCAATGGGGCTGCTATTATTTGTTACAGCAGCATTTGCCCAAAACGAAAAATACCAGAAAGCAATGGAGCAAGGTATTAGCCAGTTAAATTCGGCTAAAAGCGGCGAAGATTTGCAGGCCGCCTCAGCATCGTTTGAGCGTATTGCCAATGCCGAAAAAAGCCAGTGGCTCCCTTTTTATTATGCTGCTTTAGCAAAAATATGGATGGGTTTTGCAGTGCCAAACGAGCAAAAAGATGACCTGGCTAACCAGGCAGATGCAATGTTAACCAAGGCAGATGAACTTTCTCCCAATAACGCAGAAGTTTATATCGCACAAAATATGACTTCCACTATTCATATGTTGGTTGACCCGCAAACCCGCTGGCAAACTTATGGCGCCAAAGGTGGCGAAGCTTTGGCCAAAGCAAAAAAGCTTGATGAAAATAATCCCAGGATTTACTTTTTAGAAGGCCAGGGTGTGTTTGGAATGCCCGAACAATTTGGAGGTGGTAAAGCAAAAGCAAAACCCCTGTTTGAAAAATCGGTAGCACTTTTTGATACCTATAAACCTAAAAATGATTTAATGCCAACGTGGGGTAAGAAAGATGCAGCCGATATGTTGGAGAAATGCAAATAGTGTATTCCATACTATTTAAAACCTGTTGCGCCTTGTATCATTAAAATAATAACGTATGAATGGTAATGAACCAAAATTTGATGCTGCTGAAAGTCTCATGTTGATCCGTTCAATGATAGAGACTACCAAATATTCCATCCGCGATAGCAGCCATTACTTTTTGTTGTGGGGCTGGGCTGTTATGATTGGCTGCATTGCCCAGTTTACCTTATTAAGTATATTTAAATACCCCAATCATTACCTGGCCTGGTTAATAACACCGGTAGCATTGGTGGTACACTTTATTTTTATTTTTAAAGATAGAAAGCAGAGCAGAACAAAAACTTTTATTGGTGATGCAAACAATTATTTATGGGTGGCGGTCGGCTCTTCGTTCGCTGTACTGGCGTTTATTTTTGCTAAAATTGGTTGGCAGTATTGTTTCCCCTTTTATATTCTTATTTATGGTATTGGTACCTCAGTTTCAGGTGCTTTACTACAATTCAGGCCTATGGTAATAGGTGGCGCAACCTGCTTTATTTTAGCGGCTGTGGCTGCCTACCTGCCTTATAATTTGCAAATATTGCTTACCGCTTTTGCTATTCTTATCAGTTACATTATACCGGGGCATTTATTGCGCAATCACTATAATAAAACCAGGTTGCATACATTGCCCGTTGTTTTATAAACCAGTTAAGCCACAAATTTTTAAAAAAAGGACATGCATAAAAACGATCCACCTTTAACCGAACAGCAAAGCCTGCAGATCATTCAGCAAATGATACAGTCTGCAAAGCAGGAACAGAAAGATGATGGCATGGGTTGGATCATATGGGGATGGCTTCTTTTTTCAGCCTCTGTTTTAACCGTACTTAACATACAGTTTCGTTGGTTCCAAACATTTTTCTTTTGGAACATTTTTGGACTAGCGGCAGTATTGCTGCTGAGCATTTCCATTATAAGAAGTCTAATATTCAGGCAAAAAAAAGGGGTGCGCACTTATATACAAGATGTGTTCGAAAAGCTGAACATTGGCTTTGCCATATCGTTGTTATTAAACATTATAGCAATGAACCTGTTTGAAAAGCCAACAATTGGTTTTGCATTACTTACAGGATTGTACGGTTTTTGGATACTAATCTATGGCGCTTTGCTTGATTTTAAACCTTCTGTAATCGCAGCCTATATATTGTTTGCACTAGCGCTTGCCACCCTTTTTTTACAAACTTTTAAAATGGTAATGCTATTACATAGTATAGCTATATTAATAGGTTATTTAATACCGGGATATATTGCAAATGCGGAATTTAAGAAAGTATCGGCCCGCACATTAAATAAAAGCGCATAGGTGTACCAGGAACTTGATCCCATATTGCATTCACAACTTCGCCTGGCGGTAATGAGTTTACTCATTACCGTTAAGGAAGCTGATTTTACTTTTATAAAAGAAAAAACCAACGCCACCGCAGGCAACCTGAGTGTGCAGGTGCAAAAGTTAAAAGATGCCGGTTATATTGAAGTAGAAAAACAGTTTAAGGACAACTACCCATTAACCACCTGCAAAATTTCAAAAAAGGGGATAGAAGCTTTTGAAAGTTATGTACAGGCGTTACAACAATATTTAAACATTAAGCCTTAAGGTTTTTGCAGACTTTTTTGTTCTTGTATACTTTTTAAACCGTGCTATTCGTTTTATTTTCCCCTCTTATCAACCAAAATTCAGAGAATAATAAAATATATTTTTTTCATTAAATTTTAATTTTGATGTTTTACCATCGTTTAATTTTTTAAGAAGAATTATGTTACCAGCATTTGTTTATTAATAATGCTTTTCTTGCGTCGCACTCTTCAACCGAATCACTTTACTGAGCTTTTATTGCAAATAATGCTGGCAATTTTTTATACAAAATTTATTGTTCCTGATCATAAAATTCCAATTCCGGAATTTTTATTCCCATAGATAGAATAAAAAGGATAAAGTCACGTTGTAATAAGTGATTGAAATCCTTTATCTATGAACAACCTTGAGACCCCCTCACATCAACAAAATGTAAAAACTTTAATTAGCAAAGTATTTACTAAAATTTTTGTTCTATCGCTATTTTTATTTTCATCAATAGCCGGT
>JBBSJX010000505.1:0-2845 GCA_038256825.1 Chitinophagales bacterium | reverse complement strand
CATTATACGATCGGCCACTTCTTCCATTTCATTTAGCCCTTTTCTAGCTTCTGATACCGCACCATTTTTATAAAGTGTAAACAACCTCCTGGCAATTATGTGCATATCGGCATGTATCTTCTCCAGGTCCACAACTTCCTGTATATGTGCATAATCAATCAGTACTTTTTGGTAAATCCATTGCCCTACAGGGCACTCGTATTGAGATAATACCTGGTTTTCAGTATAGATTTCATCTCCAGATAATATAGAACGCAACCGGTTTTTAAATTGTAAGTGTTTAGCTTTGGCTTGTTGAAAGTCCAATTGTATTAAATTCATCATCATTAACTTATTCCCCGGAAATGGTTGGTTATTGAATAGCCAAATTGGTTTTGTAATATTTTTACTAATATCTTGCCAACACAATGAACAAAATATACAAAGTATTAATTGTTGATGATGATGAAGACGACCAGGATATTTTTTGCGAAGCAGTAGGCGAAATAAACAAATCGATTACCTGCATAAGGGCAATAAATGGTGAAGATGCTTTATACAACCTTTCGCTTGACAACGATTCGTTGCCCGATCTTATATTTTTAGATTTGAACATGCCTCGTTTAGATGGCAAACAGTTTTTAAAAGAAATTAAGAAATTGGATAATGCACGCCATGTTCCGGTAATAATATATTCCACATCAAACCTTAAGGCCGATAAGGAAGAAACGAAACAACTGGGTGCCGCCGACTTCCTTAATAAACCAACAGAGTTTAAAGTGCTTTGTTACCAGTTACAAGACCTTTTTTCAAAACACTCTGCTTAAATATTGGCCTACGAATATTTTGGTAGTTTTCTTTTGGGTTACCTGCATTTGTTTATCAATCAGGCATCGTTTATCCGATAGCTATCGCATCTCGTTACAAGTGTTGTTTTTCATAGCCCCCATTTAATCGCATAGGCGACAGCTTAAGGATTTTTTTTTATTGAACGAACAGCAGTAATTCTATTTTACATTCTTGTGTCACTCCCTTGTACCGCATCGTTTCAGGCGTCAGTCCCCTTACTTTTGGCATTGGCTTCAACTTAAGGCTTCAACAATTTAGCTATAACCTTTACCATACAATCGGGGGCGATTTACCCTGGGTTACAAAAGGGTTGCATTTCTTTTTTCTTCAGCCCCAATGCATTAACAAAATCTTAGTTAACCTCTTTTAATCTTCAAGGCCATTTTCCCTTCTCATTACAAGAGCGACTAAACAAAATCCGCTCGTACCATTTTTATGAAAAAACAATATTTACTACTTACCCTAATGATTATTTCAGGCGCAAGCTTTGCGCAGTTAAAACCCGTTTTTGGCTTCCGTGCCGGGGTTACCTCCTCAGGTATGCGTGGCGATGCCATAAATAGCCTTAACAACATGCTCGATTTTACCAAAGGCAAAATAAGTTCGGGCAGCCGCACCGGGTTTTTTGCAGGTGGTTATGCTGCAATTCCTCTTGATGAAACTTTTTCAATTGAACCGGGCCTTTACTACACGCAAAAAGGAATGGAATTTAAAGGAGCTATAGGATTTAAAGGAGCTGAATTTTTAGGCGCCAATGCAAAAGCAAAACTAAATGAGCAGTATATTGATATGCCCATAATATTAAAAGCCAATTTAAATGGGTTTCAGCTTTTTGCCGGGCCACAGGTTTCTTACTTAACCAGTGCGCAATTAAGAACCACTGCAGGCATTTTTGGCATCAACCTGTTAAGCTATACTACCAACGCCACCAACCAGTTTAATCGCTGGGATGCCGGGGTTACCGGGGGTATAGGTTACCAGTTTACCAATGGTATAAACGTAACCGCAGCATACGATCATGGTTTAACAAAAATAGATGCCAACAGAAATACCAATTCGTACAACCGGTCAGTTAAGGTTGGTATAGGAGTGAACTTTTAAAGATGTGATTATACTGTGAGGATTATCCTGAAAAACACTACAATATTTAATAAAATAAAAACCACCCTTGCTTTAAAAGCCGGGGTGGTTTTTTTTAGGTAAAACTTAATACCCCGGCAGTTTATTTACTTCTTTTACGATTTAACTCTGCAATCATAGCACGGTAGTGTTTTAACTCCTTTCCTTTGCCGTGAAGATTTTTTATTTTTTGCTGGATACTATTGATTTGCCAACTGATTAATATATTTCTAAAAAAATGCATTTTAAATTAGGTTTATAATTATTGAAAACCTTTATAGATTAAGATGATACCTGTTTTTGCCAATTAATCCTATTCGTGATTTACCATTTAAACATTGTTTAAGGCTTTACACTTTAATAATTTTATAAACAGATAAACGATAATACCAAAAGAATATTACTTTTTACACTTAAATAAAACCAGGATGACTTCCACTGCAACCACCCCCCAACAATACCTGGATGAATTGCCACAGGATAGAAAACCGGCCGTTTCCGCTCTCCGGGATGTAATTATAAAAAGTTTGCCAAAGGGCCTGGAAGAGGTTATGTGTTATGGTATGTTAGGTTATGTTGTTCCACACAGCATTTATCCTGCCGGGTATCATTGTAATCCCAAACTTCCTCTACCTTTTGTAAATATTGCCTCACAAAAAAACTTTATTGCTTTTTACCATTGTGGTATTTATGCCATGCCCGAACTACTAAAGTGGTTTGTGGATGAATACCCAAAACATAGCAAAGCCAAACTGGATATGGGAAAGAGCTGTATTCGATTTAAAAAACCCGATCAAATACCTTATGATTTATTAAGTGAACTTATGAAAAAAATTACTGTGCAGGAATGGATCGATTGTTATGAAAAAATTGCAAAGCGATAATCTTTACATGATCT
>JBBSJX010000504.1:0-2849 GCA_038256825.1 Chitinophagales bacterium | reverse complement strand
TAATGGAACCGGTAATACCTATAACAACGCCGCCTATTTTAAAAGAAACAGAAAAAATTGTAGTGAAGCCTCCCGTAAAAGACAGTGTGATTGTTCAACCTATAGTTACCGAAACAAAACAGGAACAGGAAGTGGTTAATCCCCCTGTAACAATAAATAAACCCGTAATAGATTCCGTTATTCAGCCGGTAACAACCACTGATAAACCTATTGTAAAAGATACCGTTGCAAAGGTTGAAGATGTGCCTGTTAAACCCAAAGTAAACCCTGTAATAGAAACTCCGGTACCTGCACCTGTTAAAAAAGATACGGTGCCGGCAACCCCGGTTATTGTATTGAAAGGTTTTGAGTTTGTTGCTACAGATCCTCACTATGTTGTAGTTGTTTTAGATAAAGTTGACCAGGTTTATGCCTCCGAAGCAAAAAACGCCTTTAATCGATTTAATCGCGAAAATTATTATAACAAACCTATTGATGTTAACTCGTTACAATTAGACGAGCGGTTTAACCTGGTGCTGGAAGGGCCTTTTGCAGATGCAAATGCAGCTGTTGAATATATTGATAACGTTCGTCCGCAAGCACGCAGCAGAATTTTACCCTGGTTAAACAGCGAAAAATATAGTTTCCTTATTATAAGTGGTGCAAACCTGGATGTTTTAAAAACCAGCAAGGATATGACTGCCTACAAACAACTGATTGAAAAAGCCTTTCCCGGCAAATTTTAACCGTGATAATATGCTTTTCTGCAGGTAACTTAAATAGCTTTGCATCACAGTAAATCCCGGCACATTTTTTATTGTGTTGTGAAAGCATTTATCTATGCGTTTTATTTCAAATTAGCTTTATCATAATTAGCCTAAATTGATTAGTTATCGTTTAGATGAAACAAACGTTACGCTGAAAAGAATACAGAAAGTACAAGTGAGTGACACAACGATGTTGATTGTAGTATAAAAGCTGGAACCATAAAAATTAAAAAAGGTTTTAAGATTTCCATTTTCGGGTAGGAGAATATTGAAAATAATATTATGAAGACTAAAAAGGCAAGCAAACCGGTTATTATATTTTGGCGGCTGGTGTTAATAGGATTTGGATCGTTGGTTTTATTGATCCTTTTGGCCAATTGGGGCCTGTTTGGAAAAATGCCTTCCATTGAAGACCTGGAAAATCCATCGGCCTCTCTTGCCAGCGAGGTGATTGCAGATGATGGAACTTTAATGGGTAAATATTACCTGGAAGACCGTACCAATGTTGAATTTAAAGACATAAACAGGAACGTTGTAAATGCATTAGTGGCAACAGAGGATGAGCGTTTTTACGAACATAGCGGTATTGATGCTTATGGTTTGGCAAGAGCTTTTGCAAAACTGGGTAGAGATGGTGGCGCCAGTACAATAACTCAACAATTGGCAAAAAACCTTTTTACCGACTATAGCCGCAACCCGGTTAAAAGGATTATCCAGAAAATAAAAGAAAGCATTATTGCTATTAAGCTGGAACGCAATTTTACCAAGGACGAGATTATAACCTTGTACCTGAACACCGTTCCTTTTAGCGACAATGTTTATGGTATTCGAAACGCGGCTAAAACCTTTTTTCAAAAGGAGCCCGACCGTTTAAACGTGGAAGAAGCAGCCGTTATGATTGGTATGGTGAATGCGCCCACTTTGTACAACCCCCGCCGAAATCCCAAACTGGCACTTGACAGGAGAAATATTGTGATAGACCAGATGAAACGCAATAATTTTTTAACCGAAAAGGAAGCGGACGATTTTAAAAGTAAATCCATTGTAATTAATTATAGAAAACTGGATGAAACTGCCGGCCTTGCCCCCTATTTTAGAATGGTTTTGGGTGAGGAAATGAAAAAATGGAGTAAGAAACATACCAAACCCAATGGAGATAATTATGATTTGTATCGAGATGGTTTAAAAATTTATACTACGGTAAACCCACGCATGCAGGTGTATGCAGAAGAAGCTGTTGGTAAGCATATGAGTTATATGCAAAAGATATTTAACTCGCAAAGCTATATTAAGAACGGAAGTGTATGGAAAGGGCATGAAAACGTTTTAGAAGCAGCCATGAAAGTTAGCGACAGGTGGAAAAATTTGAAACGTGAAGGTTTGGAAGAGGATGAAATTAAAAAAACGTTTTACAAAAAAACACCCATGAGGGTTTTTGCCTGGAATACCCGCAGGGAAACGGACACCACCATGACCCCATACGATTCAATAAAATACCACAGGCAAATGTTGCAGGCGGGCTTTATGGTTATGGATCCATTAAGCGGGCAGATAAAAGCCTGGGTAGGCGGAATTGACTTTAAAACTTTTAAATACGATCATGTAAACATAAACACCAAACGCCAGGTAGGTAGCTCAATAAAACCATTATTGTACAGCCTGGCAATTGAAGAAGCCGGCTTTAACCCTAACACCCAGGTTGAAGATGTACAGCAAAGTTTTGGAAGCTATGGCCTGGTGCCTGCAACTTCCACTACCTGTACGGGTAGAACCATGACGATGATACAGGCATTAACCTGGTCGAGAAACTGTGCTACTGCCTATATAATGAAGCAATTAGGCAGCAACGGAAATGATGGCCCCAAGCGTTTTGTTGATTTTTTAAAGAGGGCAAACCTTCAAACTAATATTGAACCTTATCCATCCATAGCGCTGGGTAGCTGCGAAATATCGTTGTACGAAATGATGCAGGGTTATAGTATGTTCCCTGGTCGTGGCTTTAATTCAAAACCCATGTTAATTGCCCGTATTGAAGACAAAAACGGGAATGTTTTGGAAAACTTTTTACCTGCTGAGCGTAAAGAAGTTATAAGTGAAGTAACG
>JBBSJX010000503.1:0-2853 GCA_038256825.1 Chitinophagales bacterium | reverse complement strand
TAATATTTTCTTTTTGATTGATGCTTAACTGTATCAGACGAACCGGTATATTAAACTTTGCTATAAAAATATTATCAGGAATGATTGATATGCCATTGCCGGTAGCTGCATATACCGTATCATTTTGGTAAAACATATCGTTGACTGTATTGTCCGGCAACCCATCGTTTACAGAAAGGTTTTGAATGGTAAAATTTAATTTATTATTTGACAGCTTATAATTTACGATACTTATACCACCCACAGTTCCAAGCCACACCTGGCCGGGCTTTGCAGCAATTAAACTTCGGCATGAGTTATTTATTATGCCATCTTTTTCTGAAATATGAAGTAAAACTTTATCGTCTTTAACCACTACAATTCCACTACCCGAAGTGGCGATCCATACCAATTGATCTGAGGTTGTGCATAGCGCTGTAATTCTTTCTTTTAATTTAGGATCCCGGTTATTCAGCGGTATGGTAATATCCTTAGTATATGAATATTTATAAAGCCCGTCTGTAGATCCAAAGTAGACTACTTCATTATTAAATTTGGCTAAAGCGGTTATCCTTTTATGCATCGAATTTAATGCGGAGAATTGTTTGGTAATGGTATTTAACTTTCGCAGGGAGGTGGATTCTCCGACAATTATTATACTATCGGAAAAATTAATTGCGGTTTTGCTGACGCGAATAAAACCGCCTGTCTTTACCGGCTCTTTAAAATCTGCATAAACACCGGCTTCAGAAAAAGTAAAAATTTTATTTTGAGATAACAGAATTTTTCGCTGCCGTGCAATTAAATTGGTTTTAGGAAGATAATTAACTTTTACTTTCCCATTTTTTACTTCAACTACCTCCCCATATAAATTACCTGCCAGCAACTTGCCGGCAGGTGTTCGGGTTATGCTTAAAAAATTTCTGTTTGTAAAGTTCTCCGGAAAGTCTATAGATGCAAACCTGCTTTTTTTATACAGTAATAAACCTTTATCAATTGTACTTATCCATAGGTTTCCTTTGCTGTCGTTATATATGGAATTAGGCAAATAGTTGCCGCTTACAATTGCTTCCTGCCTGAGCGTTTCTTTATTGAAAAGATATATTTTACCGGATATTCCTAATAAATAAAACCGGTCATCTGTAAATTCAAAATTATGATATTTTTCGGGTATGGATAAAGAATCCCGTTGTAATCGTAAAGGATCTGTTTTGATATCAGAATAAATAAAACACTTTCGATTATTTAAAGCAAAAAAATAAAATTTATTATTATTTAGCCAAACTTTAAACCCTCCTTTGCTATTGTTTGTGCTTATCAGAACACTATCTATGTACTTTTCACCGATGAGGTGATATAATTTATTTTCAAAAACCTTGCGGATCGGATCTTTAGTCACACCTAGCCTTATTTCAGAACCATCTTCATTAATCCTGATTAAAAACCAATCATTTCTTTGAATGGGATAATAAGTAACAATTTTATTTTCCTTAAAAAGAAATGATCCTGTTTCGTTTACAAACTGAATCCCGCCTTCTGGCAAAGGAAAGGCTGACATGATAAGTGTGCCCTCATTTATTTTTGAAAGATTACTGTCTTCTTTTGCATTAATGAACCTGTTTTTAACCTCATCAAAATAGGCAGGGCTTTGTTTGAAACAATTAACCCAGATTCTGCCATTAACTTCTTTTACTATTGATAATACTTCGTTATCCGGAAGTCCCTGTTGCATAGTAAAAACCTGGAAACGTTTTCCATCAAACCGGGCAATGCCGGCATCCGTGGCTACCCATAAAAATCCTTTATTATCTTCAACACAACGATAGATATAATTACTGGGTAAACCATCGTTTACCGTAAAGGCAGTATACCCTGCAGATTGTGCATTCGATATTACATTCGAAAAAATAAAAAGGAGCGATATGGTTAAACGCACAGCGTGATTTGAGATGATAAGGTATAACAACCTGCTTACTTGCCAAACATTAAACTGGATATTCTCATTTTTTCAAGAAAAACATCAAGTTGCCTTCGGCTGATACTCCACTGATTGCCATCAGTCATCTTTACAATGCCGCCATCAATTGTGCTGTATTCTTTTATGTACTTCAGGTTTACAATGTACGATTTATGTATCCGGGCAAATTGAGTTGGATTGAGCAGCTCTTCAAAATCTTTCAGCGTTTTAGTGATTACTAATTTTTGCATGTCTTTCATGTGAATTATGGTATAATTACTATCGGCTTGTAATGATACCATATCATCCACTTCAATAAAACTTATTCCTCCTAAGTGGGGCAATGCAATTTTATAGGGCGGTGTTTTTTTATTAACAGTCTGCAAAAGGTTTTCGAGCAGCTGTTGGTTTTGCTCTGCTGCAGCCGGGTTTGCAAGTAGAATCTTTAATTTTTTAACTGCCCCCTGAAGTTCACTGATACTTACCGGCTTTAAAATATAATCCAAGGCGTTCGCTTTAATTGCCTGTATAGCATATGCATCGTAAGCTGTTACGAAAATGACTTTGAAATTTTGGCTGCTCATGCCATTTAGGAATTGAAAACCATTTTCACCCGGCATGTTTATGTCCAGAAAAACAACATCTGCTGTATTATGCCCTAACCATTCTTTTGCCAGGGCAGCATTTGTTACTTTACCTGCAACCCTTATACCCTCACAATCATTGTGAAGTAAAAACTCCAAACTTTCCAGGTTATTAACCTCATCATCAACCAGCAAGGCTTTTAACATAGCTGAAAGGTAGTTATTGTACATTTCATTACTTTAAGAGATGTATAATAACTGAAATGAGTGAGTGTAGATTAGAATGAGTGAGTAAATGGTAACTGCTATACATTTTTCTAAAAAAGTATATTT
>JBBSJX010000502.1:0-2853 GCA_038256825.1 Chitinophagales bacterium | reverse complement strand
TCGGCGCCCAATGCACACCCGGCTATTGCTTGTGGCGAACAATTACACGGTACTGAATGGAAAAAACAATTAGTAAAAACCATTAACCAATCGTTGGCCAACAGTTTTGTTTTGTTTATGGATGCGGTAAATCCATTAAATGCAACCGTTACCAATTTTTCGTTTTTGCACGAAATTAATGCTAACAAGCACCTCACCTGTATTATCGATGATTCGCACGGAATGGGTTTACTGGGGCCTTTTGCACAAGGCGTAAGCCACTTTGTTCCTGCATTGGATAATATTGATTACGTTTTTACTTACTCGCTATCAAAGGCGTTTCACATAAATGCAGGCGCAATTAGCTGTAGCAAAAAAATTAGTCACCTGCTTCGCGAAACGCCTTTTTATGCCGCATCTACGCCCATAATGCCTGCAATGGTTTATGCATTTATTGAAGGGCAACCTATTTATTTACGCCAGTTAAAAAAGCTGCAACATAACATTGCAGATTTTATAAAGCTTATAGGCGACATAGAAGGAATAGGATACTGCCCGCCATTACCTATGTTTATTTTAAAAAATGAATGGGATCAAAAGAACTTTGATCCACACAACATTATTATTTCTTCGTTTGCCTATCCCAACACCTCATCAAACAAGGTAAACCGGGTGGTATTAAATGCGCTGCACACCAAACAGGACCTGTTTAAGTTGTCGGGCGTAATAAATCAATTACATAATGAAAGTTTATAAACCCGGTTTATTTTTATGTTACCAGCTGCAATAACATTGAGCATCTTTGCTTGCGTCGCACAAGTTTACAGCAGTAATTCTATATTACTATTTTTTAAAAAGGCAGGTACATCAAATCCGCAAATAATTGTTGCTACTAAACCAACAGTACAAGTGAGTGACACAACGATGTTGCCATGAAATACCAATGTTTGTTCCATAAAAAAACCTTCGTACCTGTTACCGGAAGAAGGTTTGCTATAATTGTTACTGAGTTATTTAAAAGAAGTTTGCATGGCCCTGTGCATACCCGGCGCCGACCATTGCCCCGCAACTATAATACGGCGAACCGTGTGCAACGGTTGCAGAGAATCGCGTTTGGTTGATAATATAAAAGCCATTTTATAATCTCTTTTTTGCAATTGTGGTATGGCTGCAGCATTCCATAAACCAAATGGATAAGCAAAATAAACAATAGGTTTACCGGTAATGTCTTCAAGCGTTTTTCGTGTCTTTACAACCTGTTTATCCCAGTCTTCATCGGTATATTTTGTTACCATGTGGTGATCCCAGGTATGGCAGGCAATCTGGTGGCCATCGTCCGACAATTCCTTTATCTGCTCCTTGGTCATATACCTTGGGCGGTTAATTGAAATAGTCATAATAAAAAATACTCCTTTAAAACCGTATTTCTTCATTTCGGTGGCACCCAGGGTGTATTGTTCACCATCGGTATCATCAAACGTAAGCATTACCGGCTTTTCGGGTAAGGGAGTGCCATAGGCAAGGTAATTATACAACTGATCGGGCAACACCGTATGATAACCGCTATCGGCCAGCAATTTCATTTGTGCGGCAAAAGCTTCAGGACTTACTGAATAAGTTTTCATGTTCTCGCTATCCGTTGCTTTTATTGGTTTAATGTGGTGGTAACACAATACGGGCACCTCTTTACGTGCCATAATGGTAGCAGCTTCTGCTATAGCACCTGTTGGCATAACAGGCATGCTGTCTGCTTTTGGTGCAGCAGTGCTATCTATAGTGGTTACATTATCGGTTTTATCAACCGCACTACCATTTGACGAACAACCGGCCAGGCAAAACGCTACAATTCCGGTTAACAGGATCACACTTTTCATTTTAAATTATAATTATTGGTATTGAATGTAAATTGGTTTAGGAGCTAATTGCAGCAACTCTTCGGGCTTAAACAATTGGTTTGCCCCGGTTTTAGTATCGTTTTTATAAAACAGTTTAAAGCCGGTAAACTGTACAGGTTCTTTTTTAATATACCTCAGGTAAGTTGAACGTTTTAAAAACTTTGGGCCCCATCCATCCATATCCATTACTACCTGCACCTGCGGGGTAGGTTTAATATCGGCGGCATTGGTTACCATACCTTGTGTAAAACGGTGAATAATTAAAATTTTAGGAGGAAGGTTATTTTTCTTAACCAGATCGGTTAAATAATTGATGGAATAATTAATATCATCAGCGTTAAAGGTGCCTATTCTTTTACCGGGCAAGTCTCCAAACTTCATCGAAAATTCAGGATCAATGCCCAAATGCACAAAAGGCATTACTAAATATTTTTCCAGCGCCGGAACTTCTTCCTGCAGGGTGCTCCAACCTACCTGTATGTCTAAAAATGCCAGCGCATTTATTTCCTTCGACCAGTCAATAATCTTATCAATCTGCACATCAGGCATTTGTTTACGCTGTTTACCACCGTTGGTTTGTGCCGTAACCGCTACATAATGTAACGCCGGAATTACGGGAATACTGGTATCAGCTTTTTGCCATCTGGCAACTTCTCCTTTCAATTTGGCAATCATTTCATCCTTAGGCAATTCACCCAGGATACCCATTTTTTTTGAGTACAAGTTTCCATAATAGGCCACTACCCTGTTGTATGGAAATATGGCGCCTTCTAATGGATAAATTGGTTTTACCGGCCATTTGCCGGTTGTATCGCCGTTGCTTAATTCCAGCATCCTTTTATCGTAATCAGTCGTATCAACAATATTATTGGTACCGGCCTTCTCCGTTTTTACCCCGGCAATTTTTGAACTGTCTTCCGCCACTGCTTCAGCAGAGTTGCTATTGCAACTTCCCAACGCAATCAGCGTTGCCATTGCT
>JBBSJX010000501.1:0-2863 GCA_038256825.1 Chitinophagales bacterium | reverse complement strand
CACTTGTGTTTGTCAGCTAAGAAGTTAGTAATTTTGAATATTAAATTAAGTATAACCCCCAAAAGTAACTTATCGCATGGAAAGAGTGGGCGTTTTGATCAATAAATTACAGGAACAAGCATTGAAGAAAGCAAGTATACAAAATATGCTTGTAACTGTTCAACTTTTGCAAACAGAGCTATTGCAGCAAGCGCAGCATGTTAATGGCGGACACAGATCAGGGGTATCGGTTATGGTACCCAATGCTGTTCATTTTAAAAAACCTGATGAACAGGATTTTAAACCTATACCTAAGCCTGAGCCGGACCCTGTTGTTTTACCAGACACTGAACCTGAAATAATTGAAGATCCCGAAACACATCCCGGTCCAAGACCTGAACCCGAACCTGCTTTACCAACGCCATCATTTGTAGAGGCCCGGCCCTGGCATGAAACCACGCAGAAAAAAGAAGGAGGCTCATGGCCTTTAGACCCCGTTTTGGAAGTGCCCACCCTGGCACACCAGGATAAAATAGTTTATGAATTGAACGATTCGATGACCGAAAAGGATGATTCGTTAAACGAGAAATTAAAAGATGAAAAAATGGAAAGGGCAGCCGTATTGCAGGATGCCCCAATAAGAGATTTGAAAAAAGCTATTAGTATAAATGAACGTCACCGTTTTATTCATGAGTTATTTAGAGGTGACGAAACCATGTATGAGCGTAGTATTAAAACTATTAACGGATTTAATATTTATGCCGAGGCTGAATATTGGATACAACGGGAATTGAAATTGAAAGTAGGCTGGGATTCATCTTTAGAATCTGTAAAAATATTTGATCAGTTGGTTAAAAGGCGTTTCTCCTGAATATAATTTACTATTTTTTGTGTTGCTCCTGCTTTATTGTAAACGTAATTTTTTGCTGATTTGCATGCTTTAAAATAATGCAGGTCTTTAGCCAGTAATCTTTTCAAAACATCTTCCAGCTCCAATGCATTTGTAATACTAAATGCAGCTTCCTGTTCTATTAATTCCCTTGCTTCAAAATATTTGGAATATTCGGGGCCAAAAACTATTGGTTTTCCAAACACGGCCGGTTCAACAACATTGTGTACCCCATCGGCACCAAAGGCGCCACCAACATAACAAACGGTGGCATATTGGTATAAACGGCTAAGCATACCAATATTATCAATAATCAATGTGTTAGTGTTGGAAGGTATTTGACCCAATTTAAGTTTTGAATAAGTTGTGGAATTTTTATATAGGGTCTGGCATTCATCAATGCGGTGCTGATTTATGTTATGAGGTGCTATTATAAATTTAATACCCGGGTTCGTATTAGCAAAATGGTACAGTTCATTATCATCCTCGGTCCAGGTACTTCCGGCTATAACTACTTCAGAACTTCCGCAAAATTGTTCGATTAATAGAATAGGTTCTGATTGAAATGCAATATCAATTACCCTGTCAAACCTGGTATCGCCACTTACCGATACGTTTTTATTAATATTTATGGTGGCAAGTAGCTGTGCTGAGTTTTGATTCTGCACAAATAAATGGGTGAAAAAGGAAACCATTTCACGATGCAGCGATCCATACCATTTAAAAAACGGCTGATCTTGCCTGAAAATTCCTGAAATTAAGAGTAAGGGAATATTTTGTAGCCTGGCTTCTTTCAAATAATAATACCAATATTCATATTTTACAAAAATGATGAGTTTTGGCTGAACAATTTCAATGAACCTTTTAGCGTTTGATTTTGAATCCATGGGGAGATAAAAAATATAATCTGCCCCGTTATATTTTTTTTGGTTCTCATAGCCCGATGGTGAAAAGAAAGTTAGCAGTATTTTATAATTATTTGCCTGTTCTTTTCTAAGGGATTCTAAAAAAGGACGACCCTGTTCAAATTCTCCAAGTGATGCGCAATGCATCCATATAATATTATTGTTCGTTCCTATTGCACCAGATAAATTATTAAAAATGTTCTTTCTTCCCTTTATCCATTTTTTTGCCTTTTGATTAAAAACTGAATACAATCTGATTAAAAAAGGATAGATCCATATGAAGAAGTTGTAAAAAAAATTAGTCACAAATGGTGGGTTTGTAAGCAAAAATAGCCGTAAAGGACAGCAAATTGAAACGGTAAAATTAAAAGGCTTTTTAATGTAGCTTTGCGGCCATTCAAAAAAAATGAATATGCGGCCAATTCAAATGGTAGATACTAAGTCCCAATATTTAAAAATAAAGGAGGACGTTGATGCAGGAATTCAATCGGTGCTTGACAGTGCAGCATATATTAATGGACAGCCTGTTCAGGATTTTGCCAAAAATCTTTCAGCTTACTTAAATGTGCCTCACACTATAACTTGCGGAAATGGTACAGATGCTTTACAAATTGCCATGATGGCGCTTGATCTTCAACCCGGGGATGAAATAATCACTCCTTCATTTACTTATATAGCCACTGTTGAGGTAATTGCCCTTTTAAGATTAAAACCTGTTTTTGTTGAGGTTGATCCTATAACATTTTGTATTGATCCTGAAGCCATTAAAAAGGCGATAACGTCCAAAACAAAGGCAATTGTTCCTGTACACTTATATGGTCATGCAGCCCCGATGGAAGAAATAATGCAGATTGCATCTGACCACAACCTTTTTGTAATTGAAGACAACGCGCAGGCTTTGGGTTGTGATTATATATTCACCGACGGATCAATTAAAAAAGCAGGAACTATTGGTACTATAGGAACAACGTCCTTTTATCCTTCTAAAAATTTAGGCGCCTTTGGCGATGGTGGAGCCATATTTTGCAAAGACGAGCAATTGGCCGAAAAATTAAAAATGATCGCTAATCATGGGCAAAAGGTTAGGTAT
>JBBSJX010000500.1:0-2879 GCA_038256825.1 Chitinophagales bacterium | reverse complement strand
TATCAGATCTTGATTCGGCAGCGCTCCTGCTGCCACTTTCCTATAGCGGAACTAATAAGGGTCGTGCTACTAAAGGTGCTGCCCTTGCACTAAAGTCTCGTGTACTATTGCATGCTGCAAGCGACTTATTTAACAGCAATGGTGCCTGGGCTGGTGGATATGCAAACAAAGAGTTGATTGGATATGTGGGTGGCGATAGGGCAGCCCGGTGGCAGGCGGCAAAAGTCGCAGCCAAAGCGGTTATTGACTTGAATGCTTACAGTTTGTACCAACCAAATCCCGCAAACGCAGAACAGGCAGCTAAGAATTACGGCGACATCTTTACTGCAAAAGAAACTTCGGAGGATATCTTCGTCCGTTATTTCACCGCTAAAACTGATGAAGGCTGGGACGGCTATAATCCCGGCCTATACAACAATCCTAATGGCTGGCATGGTTGGGGAAGTAATACGCCTTTACAGCAATTTGTAGATATGTACGAAATGTCGGACGGAAGCAAGTTTGATTGGAATAATACTGCCCATAAAGCCGCACCTTATCAAAATCGCGACCCACGCTTTTATGCATCCATTAATTATAATGGTGCTAAATGGAGACCGCGCCAGGCAGATGCTGCGGGAAGAGACCCGATTGGAATCGTTCAAACTGCCTATTATGAAAAACCAGATGGAACTGTAGTACCTGGGCTTGATACAAGAAATGGTCCGCTGGAAGATTGGAACGGCACCTACACAGGTTACTATATGCGTAAGTTTATCGATCCTTCTGTGATTGCGCAATACGATAAACAGGAGCAGCCATGGCGTTATATGCGTTACGCAGAGGTGTTGCTAAACTATGCCGAAGCAAGCCTGGGTTTAGGCCAGGAAAATGAAGCAAAAACATACCTTAATATGATAAGGAAAAGAGCAGGTATGCCTGAAATAACTGCAAGCGGCGCAGCACTATTAAATCAGTTACGCAATGAAAGAAGTATTGAACTGGCTTTTGAAGATCACCGGTACTTTGATGTGCGCAGGTGGATGACCGCACCACAAGCTTACCAGGATGCAAAAGGAATAAGTATCCGTCAAAAAACGGATGCAGCAGGCACTCCTATAGGTGCGCCTACCTATAGCATAATTAATGCGCAAAGCAGAGCCTGGAATCCTCGTTTTTATCTTTTCCCAATTAAATTAGACGAGATAAACAGGAATAACAAACTAATTCAAAACCCGCTATATTAGCTTACGCAATAGGGTTAAAGTTGGTGTTGAGCTTCATCTGCTATATCGTGTTTATCGTACGTAAAACACGATCTAATACCGAACAGATAATTCAAATGGTTTAAAAAAAATAAGGCCGTCTCAATTGAAAAATTGAGGCGGTTTTTTTATGAGATGTTGTAGGAGATGAGAGAAATTGTAGATTCTTTACGTTTTTATTGATGGATATCACAACTATAAACCCGATGCTGCATTGTTACAAGACCGCTTACATAAATGATGGAACAGGGAACTTCACAAAAAGTAAGGATGCGTTTTTTGCAATGCAAGAAAGCAAAAGCTGTGTTCGGGCATCGAATGTTAATGTGTATGTCTTTATGATTTTTTTTGTTGGGGAACAATACGGAGCTTCTAAAGAGCATGTAACAGAAGTTACATAACAAAAATATAAAAAAAAGGAAACCAGGTTTTTGTACACTCTTACGGTGTTGCTATGAAAAACAATTGCCGGTATAATAATATTATTAAACACAAAACTTTGTTGATTGTGTATTTATAACGCCTAAAAACCATATTCAAATTTTTAAAGTAGGGGGTTGCTTTATTAGAAAGTTTTATCAAGAAAACCACATTAAAGAATAATTATTAAACAATAGTGTCAATTTTACAATTGAAATTATTTGTTATTGTTGTTATTGTTAAAAAAACTTTAAATTGCCTAGCGAACGATTTATACTTCTTCTTAAACCAAAATTAATTTGCCATGAAAGTATCTGTACCGCCCCTATGCGGTTTTCTTTCCCCAAAAAACTTAAAAATCAAAAGGGTTATTCGAACGATGGCCTTTTGGATTTTTTTGATTTCTTTGTCCTCCTCCGTTTCTGCCCAACGGGTAACAGGAACCGTTGCATCTAAAGACTCCACTTTACAAGGTGTAACAGTTTCATTAAAAGGAACTAAAATCTCCACACAAACCGGGGCCAATGGAATTTTTACATTAATGCACCCACTAATGGAACCCTTGTTTTTACGTCTGTTGGTTTTCAGCCAATAGAAATGCCAATTAACGGCAGGGGCAACCTTTCTATTAATATGGTTCCCAGCCTCCAAACCATGAACGAAGTGGTAGTGGTAGGTTATGGTACACAAAAAAAGGCAACAGTTACGGGATCTGTAGCCACAGTAAAAGGCGCAGAACTCGACAAATCTCCTACAGTGAACCTCTCAAACTCATTAGCAGGACGTTTACCGGGAGTAACTGCTATACAGTCATCGGGAGAACCGGGATTTGATGGTTCTACTATCCGTATCAGGGGTACCAATACACTGGGAAATAGTGGCCCATTGATCGTTATTGACGGAATTCCTGATCGTGCGGGTGGTATCGATCGCCTTAATCCTGCCGACATAGAAAGTATGTCCATTTTAAAAGATGCCTCCGGCGCTATTTATGGAGCCAGGGCTGCAAACGGTGTTATACTGATAACCACTAAGCAAGGTAAAACAGGAAAACCAACCGTATCGTACGATTATAATTATGGTTGGTTACAGCCAACGGTTATTCCCAAAATGTCAAATGCGGCACAATATGCTGAATTGCTGAACGAACAGGTTTTGTTTAGCAATGTGCCTTACCAGAAATGGACACCTGGTTGGAATGCGCTTCAAAGCAAT
>JBBSJX010000499.1:0-2906 GCA_038256825.1 Chitinophagales bacterium | reverse complement strand
CAGCTTTTGTTTGTGCATCGGGTATTTGCTGAATTTGCTGTAACAGGTTTGCATCACTTTCGGCCCTGTAATCCAGGCTGAAATAAATTACCAGGAGTAAAACAAAAATTCCTCCTGTAATGGCAAAACCTTTTTTTAATTTATTATAATGCTCTTCCCGGTTTTCCATTCCAAACAATATTTTCTGCAAACTCATAACGGCCATCATGCCTAAAAGTAATGTTGGAATTACGATGATCATGCCCGGTGCCCTGAACTTATTGTACATGGGCAGGTAGTTAAAAAGGAATGTGTTGAAGCCTGCAAAATTGCCGCCCCAGCTCATCATGAATGTGAGCAGGATGGTAACCAAAATCCACCATTTGTGCTTATTACCCAAAACAACAAAACCAATTATTGCTAAAAAGCAAATGATGGCACCGGCATATGGCGTTCCTGCAGTATTCGCTTCGCCCCAATAAAAACTCAGGTTTCCCTGTAATTGCTGAGCAACCTGCGGGTTCATACTTTGTAAGGCTTCCACCGCTTTTGACTGGTCTTCGGATACTTCCATATGGCTGGTGCTTCCACCAAACATGCGCGGGATCATTAAAACAAAAGGTTCTGTTTTGTTCATGCTATAACTAAAAGCATAGCTTTTGGTTAAACCTTCGCGACTTACAGTGCTATTTTCATCACCTAAGGCGCTGCCGCCTCTAATGGTTTGCTGGGTGTACTCATAATTAGGCAGAATAACTACAGCATTGGAAAACACACCAACCAAACCCGAAAATAAGGCTACCGCTGAAGCAATAAATAAATGTTTAAACTGCTTTGTTTGTATCCAATGAACTAAATAACCTATCGTCATTATCAACGCCGCAAGCATACCATAGTAGGCAATCTGGTAGTGGTTTTGCGAAATGAGTGCTCCTGTAAAAAAGCCCGTTAACGCAGCGCCCCACCAATACTTTCGTTCATATATTAAAATAAGCGACCCAATAAGGCCGGGTAATAATGCAATGGATAACATTTTGGTTTCGTGCCCCACCGAAACAATTACCACATTGTACGTAGCATATGCAAAAGCCAATGAACCTATAACGCCAATCCATGAATTAACCCGTAATACCTGCGACAAAAAATAAAAGCATACACAGGCCAGGAAAAAAAACTGGAATGGTTTTCCTAAAAACAGAGAGAGGGCTTCAGCAAAATAATATGGTAAATCGTTATTGGTTTCACCTGCTATAAGGTAACCAGGCATGCCGCTAAACATACTTTTTGTCCACAAAGGCGCTTTGCCATGAACATCTTTAAAGTCGTGAATGTCTTTGCTCATCGCCTTCCATTGGGTTATATCGCTTTGTTGCAATACTTTGCCCTGTAAAGCCGGCTTACAATAAATAAGCGCAACTATTAAAAAAATACCAATTGCAAATACATGGGGTAATATCTTCTTCCAATCTAACTTCTTCATGATGTTGTTTTATGCGGAAGGCAAAATAATACTATTTTACACGAAAAAATTTCATGCGTTGGCTTTTATTTCTTTCGCGGGCAGCATTGATTTGCAATATCTTTTTCTTTACCTGCATCGTTTTGCGTTATGTACAGCTTCCTTTATATGAAGGTTTAAAAGGTTTCATAATCATCGTTGGCTATCCTTTATCCATTGTATTAAATACGGTTGTAAACTTTAGATTGCTGTCAATAATCATTGGTAAAAAAAGTTCAGGGCTTCCACAGTGGCTGGCAACTTTTAACCTGCTATCCTTTATTATACAAATTGCCTATTTATTATTATTTTAACCAATGATCAACGGAATATTACAAAACAAGGGTGTAAAATTATTTATAGCTATTGCCTGTTTTTTTGTTGCAAATGCACTAATTGCTGAATGTATAGGCGGCAAAATTTTTTCGCTCGAAAAATTGTTTGGCGCCCAACCATTTAATATCACGCTTTTTGGACAAACGGGGTTAGCCTTCAATCTTACCTGTGGGGTTTTACTGTGGCCATTGGAATTTATTATTACAGATATCATTAACGAGTATTATGGTCCCAAAGCGGTCAGGCGGATTTCCTATACTGCGGTAATCCTAATATCGTATGCTTTTTTAATGTTTTATTTCGCTATTAAAATTCCACCAGCCGATTTTTGGATCACATCCGGAGCCAATAACAATATCAACAATATGGACAATGCTTTTAGTTCCATATTTGGCCAGGGCATGTGGATTATTGTCGGTAGCCTCATCGCCTTCCTTGTTAGCCAGATTGTGGATGTAACGGTATTTCACAAAATAAAAAAGATGACAGGAGAGCGGTATATGTGGTTGAGGGCAACCGGCTCAACAGTTGTTTCCCAATTGGTTGATAGTTTTATAGTATTATTTATTGCATTTAAAATTGGGCGGGGGTGGAGCTGGCAACTGGTTTTGGCCATCTGCCTTTTAAATTATGCCTACAAATTCACCATGGCAGTAGTATTAACCCCACTCATCTATTTAATGCACCACCAAATTGAAAAATATTTAGGCCCATCATTGGCACAACAAATGCGCGAAGGTGCAATGGAACGGTAAGTTAAAAGAATTAAGATTATTTGGTAACCGGCAGTGGTTTCTAAATCAACATCGTTGTGTCACTCACTTGTACCGAAGTGCAACATTCAACTGAAGTATGTATCAAACAAACCCTTAGCGCTTATTAAATGGCTGGTTTTCAAATATAACCATTTCCAAATTCAATATAATTCCATAGTATAAATTGGTCTTTCGCCGTTTCATTCTTCTCAAAAATTATTATTCTTATAAAATATTGCTATTATTTTCGGCAATTTTATATTATTATCCTACTTTTGCAGCCGATAAAAAGAGATGTAATTCTTGGTGTCTATTTAAAAAATCAAAGATGTCGTATT
>JBBSJX010000498.1:0-2909 GCA_038256825.1 Chitinophagales bacterium | reverse complement strand
GATGTAATTGCCAAATTGCCGTTTTCCGTTCCGTTTGGTTTTGGAGACCACATTAGCTTATTTACCATTACAGCCGTAATTACCAGTTTCCTTATTTCAATATACAATATGAGCATGACACCGGATCAAAACAATCCGATGTTGAAATACATGCCTTATATTTTCCCATTTGTATTGTTATTTATATTTAATCGCCTTCCTTCGGCTCTAACCTGGTACTATACAGTTTCTAATCTTATTACATTGATTTTGCAATTCGTTATTCAGAATTATATTATTGACAACGAAAAATTACTGGCAAAAATGCATGAGACCAGAAAGAAGCCTAAGGAGAAATCAAAATGGCAACAGCGATATGACCAGATGGTAGAATCTCAAAAAAAGGTTCAGGAATTAAAACAGCGCAGTCCTGGAAAGAAATAGTGTTAATAATACTGTAAATACAAAGCCTGTGCTGTTAGCATGGGTTTTTGTATTTAATACTGGCATAGTATTGTGAATACAAATAACTTATATGAAATATTATTTTAGTTTAATAAGTGTGCTTTGTTTTGGAACAGTGGTATTGGCACAAACACCCAAAATTTTGTCGGAAGTAACCATTACCTACAGTTTATCAATTGAAGATGGTAAAAGCAGCCCCGAAATGTTGAGCGCATTAAACGGTGCAACAAAAACGGTTTATATAAAGGGTAATAAAAGCCGGACCGATTTAAGTAGCCCTAGTTATACTCTTACCATAATAAATGATAACAAAACAGATACTACTGTGGTGCTTAAAGAGTTGGGCAATACAAAGTATATGAGCTATTTAAATGAGGTAAAAAAGTTGGCCAATAATAAAAAATATGAGGGGATAACTTTTACACCTACCAGCGAAACGAAAACTATTTTAGGTTATGATTGTAAAAAAGTAATCGCTAAACTAAAAAACGGATCTTCTTACAATGTTTTTTATGCTCCATCTATTATTCCTTCAAACCGCGAATATGAATATCAGTTTAAAGATTTGCCTGGTTTAGCTTTAGAGTACGAAACAGAGGCTGAAGATGGAAAAGCGACCTATAAATTTACTGCTGTAAAAATATTATTAACACCGGTACAGGCTGCAAAATTTGATTTACCTAAAAGTGGGTATAGAATTCTTTAGAAAAAAGTTTTTTTTAATTAGCGAATTGCTGGAGGAGTTGGAGCTTTAAACTTTGGAACACTAACAGTATGCTTATAAGGATAGATGTAAGTGGTATTGCCCTTTTCGAAACGCATTAAGGTATTGTAGGTTATAGAATTAACATCTTTTTGAATACTAATTACCTGAGTGTTCTTAAATTGAAATACTGCCCTTAAAGAGAAGGGTGATGCGTTTTTATAAAAATTTTTATTGAAATTTTTAAGAGAGTATTTGTTTTTACTATTCTCATCTGTACTTCCAGTAAATGAACCCATAGCAATTTGAGTAGCACCTATTAAAAGGAGGGCTATCAATGCCTTTCTAAACTTTATGGGATTTCTTTTTAACATTTCAAGACAAAATTATTGTAATTATAGAATATTAACAACTTTTTATTTCAATTATATATAGAACGCAAAAACATTAAAAAAGTTACATTGAAAGTTGTTTTTTTTTATACTGTTACCTAACTTTCCATAACAAGTGTACAAATGAGTGAAAATTTTTATAGAGAGGATAGGGAAGAAATGCAGGAATTGCTAAACCAGTACGAGAATTTAAAAACTGGAAGACAGCATTCATTTCTTGAAGAAGATGCTTTTGAGCGTATCATTGATTATTTTGATGAAAAAGATCAGTTAGCTAAAGCTATGGAAGCCGCTGAAATAGGTATCGAACAATTTCCATTCTCCTCAATTTTAATGATAAAAATGGCTGACCTGCTTTTGGCAGGAAGAAAATATAGCCAGGCTCTGGAAATTCTTGAAAAGGCAGAATTATACGATAGTAACGATATCAACCTTTTTATTTTGAAAACTGATGCCTACCTGGCGCTTGACCAGCAATTGAAAGCGGTAGAATTGTTGGAGGCTGCCTTGCTTCAATTTGAAGGAGATGAAAGAATTGAACTATTATTTGAGTTAGCAGATGTTTATGACGACTATGAGGAGTTTGATAAGGTTTTTGATTGTCTTAAACTAATCCTGGAAGAAGATCCTACGAATGAAGAAGCGCTTTATAAAATTTGTTTCTGGACAGATTTTACCGGCAGAAATGAGGAAAGTATTGTATTGCACACCCATATTATTGATGAGTTTCCTTACAGTGAGTTAGCCTGGTTTAACCTGGGTGCCGCTCTGCAAGGATTAAAATTGTACGAAAAAGCAATAGATGCCTATTTATATGCTGTAACTATTGATGAAAAATTTGACTACGCTTACCGCAATATGGGCGATGCCTATTTGAGGTTGCGTAAGTTTAAAGAGGCCATTGAGGTTTTAGAACGAGTATTGGAATTATCGCGGCCCGAAGATGTGATATATGAGGCTATAGGGCACTGTTATCATAAACTGGGTAATTATGCCCAGGCCCGGTTTCACTACAAAAAAGCTTCGCATTTAAACCCTGACGATAGTAAACTTTACTATAAAATGGCCTTAACCTATATAAATGAGGAACTGTGGGAAAGCGCCATTAAGCATTTGGAAAATGCTATACGGATTCAAAAACATTCGCCCGAATACAACCTTGCAATGGGAGAGTGTAAAATGCAATTGAACCTGTTTAAAGAAGCGATTCAATATTTTGGAAACGTAGTCAGATCAAGGCCTAAAAGTGTATCGGGTTGGGAGGCGTTGATCCGTTGTTTATTTAAAGCTGAATTTTACGAGGAGGCTATGGAGCAAAGTTTGGCAGCCCTTAAAATAACAGAAGGCAAAGCTTTGTTTTTGTTTTATTT
>JBBSJX010000497.1:0-2922 GCA_038256825.1 Chitinophagales bacterium | reverse complement strand
GAAAATTAAAAAAGTAATATAAACCGATAGGCATTTTCTGTAACATTGCCTGGTATTGCTATTTGATAAATCTTATGTAAACGAATCTCTTTTTTCTGTCGGTCTTCTCAATTTTAAACTCAATGGCTTCATAAATATTAATGCCTCCTTTTAAATTTCTCAATCCTACTATTTTTTTTGTTGTCTTATCCCGGGGAGCGGTGGTAGTGTTTAATGTAAAGTCATTTACACTTGGGCAATTTTGCCAAATATTTCAGAAGATATTTCCATTTGGGAAGTACCTGCCTGCGAATACACCATACATGAAAGCAGGCCAAATAATTATCAAACCAGGGTTTTTTTACCAAAAAATCCCGGGGTCTGCTGCGCAATACCCCGGGCGAACTGAAAAAAAACCCTTCATTGCTGAAAGGCTTTTGGATAATGGTTCAATGATTATAATGGTCTGAAACTATTATTAAATACGTAATTGGCAATTTGCTTACCCTGGGCCTCACCTTTTATACAAGCTAACCTGAAATGGTAACCTACATACATACGCGATAAACCGGATAAGCCTGCCCGTTAGTTAAACAAATAGTTCACTTATTAAACAGGATTTGTTCACCCAAGAAATTTAGAGGAAAATTAATTCAACCTGTTTTTACTGATTTTACGATCTTAAGTTGTTTACCATAGTTAATTGCCTCCATATCCATTCCACTGGCCCATAATCAAAATACTTAAACCAGAGATAGCTAAAAAAATAACTGGAATACCAGCACACCAAACGCTATTAATACAGAATAGGTTAAACTGGTTGCATCACCAAGCCCCAAACCCACTCCGTAATAAATAGTCAATCCTCAAAAAGTCTACAATCCTTTCCTAATATAAGGTTATGCACGTTAGTGGATAGATTTAACTGCAAGCAATTTGTAGAATTGGCGAAAATCCTGCAAATTTATTAATGCTAAAACCCACAAAAAATAGTTTGCAGATGGGAATGTTTCATCGTCTTGTAGATCAATTGGACCAAAAACATTCCTTGTTTTTATTGGCAGATGCCATCGACTGGCCTCTTTTTGAGTTAGCTTTTAAGGAGCATTACAGTGAGAAATGGGTGCTCCGGCAAAGCCAATCCGGCTGATGGTTTCTTTACTAATTTTAAAATATGTCAGGAACCTGAGTGATGAAAATTTAGTAGAACAATGGTCAGAAAATTGTTATTATCAATATCTAAGCGGAGAAGAGATTTTCACACCCAAAATACCGTGCGTACCAACAGAACTGGTCGCCTTTAGAAAGCGAATTGGAGCAGCCGGGGCTGAACTTATTTTAAAAGAAAGCATTCGTGTAAACAGAACAAAAAACGATGATGAGGTAGGCAATGCAGTGAGTTTAGACAGCACTGTCCAGGAAAAAAACATCACTTATCCCACTGACGATAAAAATTATAAAAAAATAATAAAAAAATGCTGGAAAATATCAGATGAGGAGTCAGTAGATCTGCGTCAATCTTACGTTAGAGTTGTAAAAAGCCTTAGCATTAAACAACGTTTTAAGAATAAAAAAAATGGCGGAAAGGAAGCCAGGAAGGCAAATAAACGAATACAAATAATTGCCGGAAGATTAATCCGGGAACTTGGCCGAAAGCTGCCACTGGAAAGGCTGGGGATCCATTTGCCTTTTCTAAAATTAGCGCAGCAAATTATTTCTCAAAAACGCGGTGAAAGCAATAAAATATACAGCCTGCATGAACCCGGCGTTAAATGTTACGCTAAGGGAAAAGCACACAAAAAGTTTGAGTTTGGCAGCAAGGCCTCTATCATAGTAGATCAAAGCAGCGGCATAATAATGGGGGCATTAAATTTTGCTGAAACAATGCATGATTCTAAAACAATACCGGAAGCATTAGAACAGTATGAGAGGCTAAATGGAGCGGAAGCAAAAAATGTTTTTGTAGACAGAGGATACCGCGGAGTAAAAGAATATAAATCATCAAAAATACACGTACCAAAACCTGATAAGAATATTACAAAACAGGTAAGAAAGAACCATATTAAAAGAGCCGGGAATAGAACCAGTGATCGGGCACTTGAAACAGAATTACCGGCTAAGCAGAAAATATTTGAAAGGCATGTTTGGTGACAACTTAAACGTAATTTTTTCAGCCGCAGCAATGAACTTTAAACGACGAATGATCCTCTGGCGTACAGAGGCAAGTTTACGTTGGATACTCCTCTTCAAATATATACATGGGGCTTCCTGGAATATTTATGCGTTTAAAATAAAAATGACTTTTTGAGGGACGATTAATTATGAAATCAATATTAAAAATTTCTGCTTGTATTTTTCTTTCTCAAAAAAGTCTGTGTAAAAATTAAACAATATCAATCAGCAGTTTGAAAGATTAGTTAAGAAATAAATACCATGACAATCAACAACTCAATGAATAAATCAATTTATGTAGCCGGAGGATTTACCTCCCCGTGTACAAATACCAATAGGTTTATAGGCTCAGTTGGTAAACATTTTCTATCTGATTAATAAAACCGGTTTGCCCCATCTTTAGGTCGGGGGATAAAATTGAAAGAACAAATCGGCTTTAGCCCAAATAATAGTTTGGCTAAAGCCCAAACCAGCATAATTTTCAGAACACTGCCCTAAAGTGCAGTGCAATTGAACTATAAGGCAATGCTATAAATTTCTTCCTTAACTAAAAGATATTAAGGGACAAATGGAAAGCAGTATCACTTTGAGTTAATAACCTTCATCACTTCCTGCTTAAATAACCTTCCGATAGGAATTTCTGCTGAATTAACCAGCACCGAAAGACCATTATATCCTGAAATTCTATTCATTGATACTATATAAGAGCGATGAACCCTTAAAAACTTATGCTCGGATAACAAGTTTTCGATTGCAGTGATAGACTCTTTT
>JBBSJX010000496.1:0-2939 GCA_038256825.1 Chitinophagales bacterium | reverse complement strand
TCGAATGCGGCGGTCTTGAAAACCGTTGAAGCGCAAGTTTCCGGGGGTTCGAATCCCTCTCTCTCCGCCGCAATCATCCCAAATCATTCTAAAGCCGCTTAAAATACTGATTTTAAGCGGCTTTTGTTTTTGCTACCTGCTAAGGTTGACCATAATATTTCATTATGGAGGTTAGCAATTCGGTTAGCAAACATTTTTCATAAGTTTGCTAACCGAGGGGTATTAAAAACCGCTTCCCGCCTGTTTTTCACAACACGAACGTACAAAAAGCTGAGGTGCCTTTAATCTGTTTTTTAACATTTAAAAGGTTAGCAAAATGAATACACTTCAAACATTTGCAATCCTGTTCTGGATTAGCAAAAATCGTATTAAGAATGGAAAAGCTCCATTATGGGTAAGAGTTACTGTAGATGGTAAAAGGGTCGAGATGTCTGCCCAGCGGGAAGTAACAGTCCGGGAATGGGATCCCAGGGCCCAGATGGCAACAGCCAAAACTCCAGAGGGCAAAGAGATTAACAACCATTTATCGCTCATTAAAACTAAGCTGCTTAGCTGCCAGAGTAAACTGGAGGCACGGGGTGAACCTGTCACAGCAGAGAATTTAAAAAATCAGTATTTTGGAGTGGTAGAAAAACAAAGGAAGTTGGTACCCATTTTCAGGCAACACAATGATGATATCAATTCATTGATCGGAAATGGCTATTCCCGGGGAACCTGGGTGAAGTTTAATACAGTTTTAAACCATTTAGAGGCATTCCTGCTACATAAATATTCAGTCACCGACATCAGTTTAAAGTCTCTTAATCTGGAATTCTTTTGTGATTTTGAATTCTATCTGCGGTCACAAAAGAAGATTGATTTGAATACCACTGCCAAATACCTGCAGAGTTTTAAAAAAATTATTACAGCATGTGTTACAAAAAACTGGATCGATAAACACCCTTTCGCCGGTTATAAATTTAAAATGAAAGTCTTGGATAGAGAATTCCTTTCCGAGAATGAGTTGGAACTGTTGCACCAAAAACATTTCATCACAGACAGGCTTAACCTGGTCAAAGATATTTTCCTGTTCAGTTGTTATACCGGGCTTTCATACATTGATGTACTTAATTTAACGCCTAATAATATTGCCCTTGGCATTGATGGCGAAAAATGGGTTTTTACACACCGGCAAAAAACTGAAACGGCATCCCGGATCCCCTTACTGCCACCGGCACTTGCCATCCTGGGAAAATATTCTAATCATCCGCAGGTGATTAACAGGGAAAGATTATTACCCATATTATCCAATCAGAAAATGAATGCATACTTAAAGGAAATTTCTGCTTGCTGTGGCATTACCAAGGACCTGACATTTCACATTGCCCGTCATACATTTGCTACCACAGTTACACTTTCAAATGGAATACCCATAGAAACCGTTAGCAAAATGCTCGGACATACCAGGTTGCAGACAACACAGCATTATGCCAAGATCCTGGATAAAAAAGTAAGTAATGATATGCAAATACTTTTTAGGAAATACCAAAACACTGATGCTTCACAGGAAGAGAGAAAAACCTCGGAATCTGCCGGGTAAAAACACAAACTGGTTTTTGTGCCTTTAAACTATATTTGTTAAATGAAATTAATCACTTAAAGGTTGTACATATTTAGTAGCGATTAGCTATCAACTGGCATACTGAAAACTGCGAATTTTCAAAATCCCGCTAAGAAGATAGACCGATCGCCTACGCTATGCGTGGGCACGGTTTATTAGCGGGAAGGACTTCGCAGTTCCTCAGTTGCGGTAAGCTGTGTTCCACGCTAATTTATTTATAAAATCCTTACTGCGGAACAGGTAAGTTTTCAATCCCCATGGTAAGTAAAGCTGAAAAAGATTGCCTGGTGCAATCCATCAACGACCTCCCGTTCTCCGAGGATTTTAAAACAACTGCAGTAAAACAAAATTTTAAAACAGTGGGAGATATCCTGCAAAAGGATGTAGCTTCTTTATTGAAGTTGCCAGGTTTTACATTTCATATGCTGCAGGAATTGGTCCAGTTTACTGAGAAAAATAAAATATCATACTTGTTGAAGTAATACATTTGTTGTATTCTAATAGCATAGTAATAACTGGATGTTCGCAGCATGTCCTACTTTTTATTTCTTTTCATGTCACCAAAATAACGAAGAATTAAATTCTTTGCCCAGCCTGCTTGACTGATTTGATAAAGGTCAAGCATAAAGTTCTTTAGATCTTTTAAATAAAACCCAGTTAAACTTTCGTTATGTGTATTGGTAGCATCGCTAAAAGAATTGAATTGTTGGATGTATTTAGTAACACCATCTTGACATTCCTTATTGCTTTCTGGATATAGATAAAGAAAAAACCCTTCATCGTATTTCTTGTTTTGGTGATTCAGGTGCGCAAGTGAAAGCAAATGATCTCTCCAAATTTGTTGAATTGGTTTTTTCTTCAAAAAGCTTAAACTCCCTTCTTTAAAAAGTTGGGAATTGTTTGCTAATTCTTCATATTTCGCTTTGTGTGATGAAGGTGTATCATTCAAACTTTCTGAATACTTAACCTCAATTCCGATAAACCCACTTTTTCCATTTAGCGTTTCGTACTCAGCAAAGACGTCAAATGCTGAATGATCTCCTGTATATTCAAGATTTCCCCGTCCGTCAGAGTGTTCAAACATTATTTTCGTTATTTCTTTAATTTTATTTGGAAATTGCTGGCTAAAAAATCGGGTCGCTAACTTTTTGTCAATTGACAACTCTGCAAATACATTAAAAGCTAGTGGCTGGCTTGATAAAAGATTTGTATAAAGTCTTGTCTTAGAAATTTTCGCCCCCTTCTCTTTATTCTTTATAGTATTCTCAACAACATCACGGATATTTTTTGTAAGAAAATTTTTTTGCTTATCAAGTGCGAATTCCTTCTCAATGTAATT
>JBBSJX010000495.1:0-2939 GCA_038256825.1 Chitinophagales bacterium | reverse complement strand
AGAAGAACAGTCTTTAAAATCATTACTCAATTCGCCGGGAAATTTTACTGCAGCCAAACTGGCTTGGGTAAAACAAAACGAACCCGAATTGTTTGCTCAAATTGATAAGGTATTGCTTCCGGGTGATTTTATTGCACAGCGTTTAACAGGCACTATTACCACCACGCCGTCTGCTTTATCCGAAGGTATTTTCTGGGATTTTCAAAAAGCAACTATATCAGAAGATGTGCTCAACCATTTTGGTTTTAGCAAAAGCATTATTCCGGAAGTAAAAGATGTTTTTACCAGTCATGGAAATCTTTCGGCTAACATAGCACAGGAGCTTTCATTAAAGGAAGGAATACCTGTTACCTACAAATCGGGCGATCAACCAAATAATGCTTTGTCGTTAAATGTATTGCAACCCGGTGAAGTTGCTGCTACTGCCGGAACTTCGGGTGTTATATATGGAGTAAGCGATCAACTAACTTACGATCAGCAATCGAGGGTTAACAGTTTTGCTCACGTTACCCATACTAATAACAATACAAGGGTAGGCGTATTGCTTTGTATAAATGGTACCGGTATTTTAAACAAATGGATTAAAAATATTGCTGGCAGTAATTTGTCGTACAAACAAATAGATGAACAGGCTGCTACCATCCAACCGGGCAGCGACCAATTATTTATGTTACCCTTTGGTAATGGTGCCGAACGCATATTAAACAACAGAATGCTGGGTGCCCACCTGCATAATATTGATTTTAATAAACACACCGCTCCCCATTTATATAGGGCAGCACAGGAGGGGATTGCTTTTGCTTTTAGATACGGCCTTGATATTATGCGCGAAAACGGGATGACACCCAATGTAATAAGGGCAGGAAAAGCAAATATGTTTTTAAGCCCTGTATTTACAGAAGCTTTTGTTAATGCAACCAACGTTCCGGTTGAGCTATATGATAACGATGGAAGTGTGGGTGCCGCCATTGGTGCAGGAATTGGCGTTGGCTATTTTAGCAGCGCTGCCGAAGCGTTTAAAAAACAGGAAAAGCTAAAAGTTGTTGAACCATCCCAGGCAGCACTATACAATGAACTGTATGAAAAATGGAAGCATTACTTAGATCTGCAATTGAAAGGGTAAGGTTGTTGATGTGATTTTATTGTTGCCCAAGCCGTTGCCGTACAAGTGAGTGACACAACGGTGCTGCCATGAAAACAAATGCTGGCAATCAAAAATTCTCTTACTTGAAAAATAAGACGATATAATAAACTACATGCGCAAATAATTTTTTAAGGACAATACAGCTTCTGTGATACGAAAGCACCTAATTGGCTTTTTGTTTAAATACCTTTTCAAATTTTAATAAAATAAAATTATAACAACCCTATGTTAATGGAACAAACAATGAGGTGGTTTGGCCCTAATGATCCTGTTAGCTTAGCTGACATAAGGCAGGCTGGCTGCACTAGTGTAGTTACAGCCCTTCACCAGGTGTCCGTAGGGGATGTGTGGACGACAGAAGAAATAAATAAACGTAAAACAACTATTGAACAATCAGGAATGACCTGGACTGTTATTGAAAGTTTACCGGTACACGATGACATTAAAAAACACCAGGGAAATTATCACTTATACATCGAAAATTATAAGGAGAGTTTAAAGAATGTTGCGGCATGTGGATTAAAAGTGGTCACATACAATTTTATGCCGATACTCGATTGGATGCGAACTAATGTAACCTACGAGATGCCGGATGGTAGCAAGGCCTTGTATTTTGAAAAATCCGCTTTTATAGCTTTTGACCTTTTTTTATTGAAACGCCCCAATGCTAATAAGGATTATACCGATGATGAAATTAACAAGGCCAAGGTGCGATTTGAAATCATGTCGGAAGAGGAAAAAGCGGTTTTGTTTAATAATACTTTATTAGGCTTGCCTGGTAGTGAAGAACAATTTACCCCGGAACAAATTTTAACGGCCTTAAAAACCTATGATGGAATAGATGCGATTAAACTAAAGGAGAACCTGTTTTATTTTCTTAAAGAGGTAGTACCTGTTGCTGAAGCATGTGGTTTAAAAATGGCCATTCACCCTGATGATCCTCCTTATGCTATATTAGGATTGCCAAGGGTGGTAAGCACCGAAAATGATCTCACCGAAATTTTGCAGGCAGCTCCTTCTCCTGCAAATGGGTTGTGCCTTTGTACGGGTTCATTTGGTGTTCGTAATGATAATGACCTGGTAGGAATGGTTGAGCGATTGGGAAACCATATTCACTTTTTGCATTTACGCAATACCAGGAGGGATGAGGAAGGGAATTTTTTTGAAGCAGACCACCTTGATGGAACTGCCGATATGTATGCAATAGTAAAGGAAATTGTTTTGATGATGAACCGGCGAGGTGTTTCTATCCCCATGCGTCCTGATCATGGGCATCAAATGCTGGACGATTTAAATAAGAATACTTACCCCGGTTATAGTGCAATCGGGCGTTTACGTGGGCTTGCCGAACTGCGGGGATTGGAATTGGGAATAACGAAAGGACTGCAATAATGTAATTTTTTACATAAACTATAGAGGCATTTAAGCGTTGAGTTCATGGATAAATTAAAATCATATGGACAGGAAATTATTCTATATTTAGATTCAAGGATTGCCTTATCCATCAACCAACTTAACAAATTGCTATGCTACTTCCTGGTAACGAACCAACCGCTAACATTACAGTTAAAGGTTCCGGAAATCTTTTTGGTATTTCATTGATAGCCGCCCTGGCAGGATTTATTTTTGGTTTTGATACCGTCGTAATATCCGGGGCTAACTTACCTATAAAAGAACTTTGGCATACTTCACCCTGGTTTCACGGCTTTTTTATAATGTCGATGGCTTTATGGGGAACCGTAATAGGTGCCATATTTGGCGGAATACCTACCGAAAAATACGGCCGTAAAAAAGT
>JBBSJX010000494.1:0-2939 GCA_038256825.1 Chitinophagales bacterium | reverse complement strand
GGAAATAAATCGTTGCTAAGATCCTGCGCCCGCTTTTCAGTAACCACGAGTATCCGCCAGATGTTCATCTGGGCGCCGATATCCAACAAAATGGTTACGAGTATTACAAAGCCAAAACTGGAAAGCAGTTGCTGGGTAAATACAGTTGTTTGCGTTAAAAAGCCGGGACCTATAGCAGAAGTTGCCATGAGGAACGCCGCTCCCACACCGGCACTTCGCCAGCCTTTGTTAAATGGTTTTGACATGGATTTGATGCTGCTGCAGTTGATCGTAAATGTTGGTGGCAAACTCAACAGCATGCTCACCATCGCCATGAAGGCAAACAGTACCTGCCTGTAAGCTTATTGTTAGTCCTGTTATTGTAGTTACTTTTTGATGCTGCACCAATTGTAATACCTGGTTTAAGGATTGTTTTACATCTGCAATTAATGCGTTTGGTTGCGACCTGGGAGTTAGGCTTCCATCGTTTTGATAGGTGCGATCTGCAAACACTTCGGATGCGGTTTTTAGGTTTATTTTTTTTGCTTCGGATATTAAAAAGCTTCCACTTAAACCGTATAAAATAAGACTGGGGTCAATATCAAAAACAGCTTGTGCAATGATTTGGGCCATCTCTTTATTTTTTGCAGCCATATTGTATAAAGCGCCGTGTGGTTTTACATGGTGCAGGCGAACCGCTGCTTGCCTGCAAAGTAATTGTAGCAAGTTTACCTGGTCGTAAACCAGTTGGTATAAATCAATAGGAGATAGCTGCACGTCTTTTCTACCAAAGTTTTCTTTATCGTTAAACCCGGGATGAGCGCCAATGGCGGTTTTGTTTTCAATGGCCAGCTCAATAGTTTGTTTCATAATATTTAAATTACCTGCATGGTAACCACAAGCAATATTGGCTGAAGAAATAAAAGGCATTATTGCAGCATCGGTATCCATCCCTTCACCCATATCGCAATTAAGATCAACTGTAAGCATTTAAATGTATTTGGCAAGTTGAAAGTTACAGGCATTTTGTAGTTGAAGCAAATGTTGGTGCTGGGATAGGTTGGCTGCCTCGGCTTGTTGCAGGTTGACTAAATGAAAAGATATTTTTTGGGAAGGAAGGTATTGGGCTAAACATGAAATGGATGATTGAACAACATGGCCTATTATAGGATAACCTCCTGTTGTTTGGTGATCGGCCATGAGTATGATCAGTTGACCATCGGGTAATAATTGAATGGTTCCTTTAGTAACCGCAGTTGAAATTAGGTTTAACGGCTTTAATGTTTGCAAAGCTTCGCCCTGCAAGCGGTAACCCATGCGGTTACTTTGCTGGTGAATAGTAAAAGCATTATTGCTTAATAGTTTTTTTGCCTGGTCTGTAAGCAGGTTATATTGCGGTCCTGGTAAAATATTAATTTTTTGATTGTGGTATAGATCGTTCACATTGGCAATAAAAGGCAAAGCAATAACATCCTTACTTTTTAAAATGCTATCGTAATAGTTTTTTGATTTAAAACCAATTTCATCACCAGCTTTAAGGGTTCTTCCATGGTGGCCTCCCATCTTACATTGTATATGAGTACTGTAACTGTTAAGCCATTCATCTAACTGGTAACCACCACTCACACTTAGATAACACCGGGCGCATTTTACCGGCTGCAGAAACCTGAGGATACTGTCCTTTTTAATAAAATAGGGGCGATTGATCTTTAGTGGAATGTTGTTTACTGTTGCAGAAAAATCGGCGCCGGTAAAAGCTATTAATCCATTTTTTGTAAATGCTATTTCAGGTGCAGGAAAATGCATTTCGAGCACCGCCTCATCCCCATTATTGCCCACCAAAATATTGGCCGCTTTCATAGCCACCTCATCCATAACACCGCATGGGTTTATTCCTATATGTTGGTAGCCCCAACGACCATCATCGTAAAAGGCATCTGCTATTCCGGCTTTTAAAATTCGCATACTCATGACTGTGGGAAATTGTGGAATTCCTCCAATGAAACAGGATAGAACTTAACCTGGTCGCCCGGCTGAAAATAGGCAGGTTGCGCATTGGCAGGGTCAAAAATTTTTATAGGTGTTTTACCCACCAGTTGCCATCCTCCCGGCGAAGCAAAAGGATAAACGCCGGTTTGATTGCCTGCAATACCAACACTTCCTGCAGGCACACTGGTGCGGGGCGAGGCTTTGCGCGGTGTAGCAATTTTGGGGTCAACACCAGCCATATAAGGAAAGCCTGGTAAAAAACCCAGCATATAAACATGGTAGGTTATAGCTGTATGTAAGCTAACTACATCATCTATGGATATATTATGCAGGTTTGACAGGTGTTGTAAGTCGGGTGCCAACGATGGATGGTAACAAACCGGAACGGAAAGCTGCCGACCCTTTTCGTTTCTTATTAAGGAAAGATCATTTAAGTATTCCTTTAATTTCAACTCCAAAAATTGGTAAGCTGATTGTTGAGGACCACATTGTTTTTTAACCTTGAACCAATCGAAAATAATGGTGAGCGAGCTGTATGCCGGTATAATATCAACCACACCTTCAACCTGCTGAGTTTTCAATTTTTCAAATAAACGAATGACATTCTTATTGGTATCTATATTAATATCGTTACCAAAGCTGATGGTAATTGCATGATCGCCTAAAGGATATATTTGAACTGGAATATTCAAGGGTAAGATTATAACAAGCTATTGGTTTATTTACTTAACAAGGGATAAAAAAGTATTTAAGATATTTTTGACCCAGGCTTAATTACTACTATGAAGCTTAGGTTGCGTCGCACTCTTGTACTTTTTTACCAGTTTTGAGCAAAGGGAAAAAGTCACTTATGTATCACTTGCAAACTATAATAAAGTTGTTTCATTAAAATAGGAGCGTATTTAACAGGAAGCTTTCTGTTAAGTAAATTTCTATTATACTATAAACTTTACCTGGAGTAATTTAGAGAG
>JBBSJX010000493.1:0-2982 GCA_038256825.1 Chitinophagales bacterium | reverse complement strand
TTATAAAAACAACGATAATTCCAATACAGCCACAACCACCACCTAATTTTTTAGCACCCCAACCGGCGAGAATAGCCCTAAAAATATTTTTCATTTTTAATATATTTAAAATAGATAGGGAAATTAAAAAGATTAAAAAAAACTTCAAGTTGCATTAGGAAAGTTTTAACTAAGAAGAAGGTTTTAAAAATTTATAATACCTATATTTAAGAATGTTTTTAAAAATGTTTATTTTTTAAAAGAGAATAATTCAATTATATGCAAATCCCTGATATAAAGAATAAAAAATCTGAAGAATATATCATTCAAAAAAAAATAAAAAACCGCTTTGGAGCAACATTGATCGTTATAATTATTATAATTTTAATTACAGCAGTAGCAATGACCGGCGTTTATTTTGATTATTGGTAGAATTAAATTTAATAGGATCAATTTTACTTTTATGAAATTTTAATTTCATTGAGCAATAAGAAGGCCTGATTAATATATTCCTTTTCCAGAAACAAAGCAAAGTAGTTTGAGGTGGAGATCATTTCAAATACTGGAATTCCTTCATAAGCTAAAAGCTTAAAAATGTAAAAATACAAGCCTACTGTCTTGGAACTGTTTTTTGGTAAAGCGATGCTAATACTGGACAATTCACTTTTTACCGAAACCAGAATCTCATTTTTAAAACAATTTGCTACAGTTTCTTCACGATCGGCAGACACTAATATATTGCTTTCCTGGTAATTGCTGGAATAATTGAGGTAAACCCCAAGTTCATCTTTTACAATATTCAACAATTCGGCATGACTTGCAAGGATACTTTTAGAATTTAAATAGGTGTATTCGGTAATTCCGGAGCGCACTAAAATATCCCCCATATCCCTCAAATTGGTGTTTTTTAAAAGATTTTTCTTTGGATTATAGCGGCGCAAAGCCATTATTATAGAACCCGGTTTTACCGGTTTGCGCAATTCTTTTTCCACATCTGGTTGCAGGTGTATAGCCAAAGAACTAAAATTTATGAGATCTTTAGCAAGGGCATCATCCAAAAATGGCTGATGTCGCAACATACTGTGTACACAGGAAGTAATTGTTTTCATTGTTAAATAATATACATTTTGTGCAAATGTATATAAAATTTATCTTCTTTTTTCCAGGTAACTAATCTTTGGCTAATTATGCCGTATAAATTTTCAGGAATTGAAATAGAATAACCAAATTTTATTTAGTATTAATAAAGATTATTCAAATTACCCCCGATCTATCGGGGGACTCAATAAAAAACAATAAATATTTACTTATGAAAGTATTAAAATTTGGAGGTACTTCGGTTGGATCTTCTGAGAGTATAAAAAATGTAAAAAATATTATAAATTCTGTAAGTGGAAAGAAATTAATTGTGCTTTCTGCTATGTCCGGTGTGACTAATGAATTGGTAAAAATTACCGAATATTTTAAATCTGGAAACCTTGCCGATGTCGAAAATGTAATTAAAACTTTAAAAATAAAACATGAGGATTTGGCCGATGCTTTATTCTGCAAACAAGAGGAAAATCTGAAAATAAGATTCCATATATCAAATCTTTTTGATGGCCTAAATGAAATTATTGAAGGAGATTTTTCTGAAAATGCCGAAGCTAAAATAATGACTTTTGGAGAAACTGTGCTCACATATATTTTTTCCGAATTTCTGCAATATTCGGGAATTAAAAACAGCCTGCTGGATGCTAAAAAATTCATGCAGGTATCCAATCTTGAAAATCCGGATACTGAAAAAGTAGGGCGACTTTTTCATCAGTATATAAAAGGGATTGAGGAAAATGAAATTTATATCACCCAGGGATTTGTCAGGATAGATAAATTCAATCGTATCAACACCTTAAAACGAGGTGGGAGTGATTATACAGCTACTATTTTAGGTGCGGCAGTTTATGCTGAGGAAATCCAGATCTGGACAGATATAGATGGTTTTCACAACAACGATCCAAGATATGTAGAGGATACCCATCGGCTTTCTCATCTAACATTTGAGGAGGCTGCCGAATTGGCTTATTTTGGCGCGAAAATATTGCATCCTCAAACCGTTTCCCCGGTAATCGATAAAAATATTCCCATTTACCTTAAAAACACATTTACCCCAGAGGCTCCGGGAACTAAGATATCGTCTGAAGTCACCAGCCGGGGATTAAAAGCTATTTCGGCAAAAGATGGTATTACAGCCATAAAAATCAAATCGAACAGAATGTTGATGGCTCATGGATTTCTGAAAAAATTGTTTGAAGTTTTTGACACGCATGAAACCGCGATCGATATGATCACAACTTCCGAAATTGCCATTTCGCTTACCATTGATGACACTAAAAACCTGGATGCGATTTTAGAAAATTTGAAAGCTTACGGCGAAATAACCGTGGAAATGGAACATAGCATTATTTGCGTGGTGGGAGAGGGGTTAATAGATGATAAAAACACTCCGCGATTGTTTGAGGTCTTAATCGATATCCCAGTACGTATGATTTCCTATGGCGGAAGTATCAATAATGTTTCACTTTTAGTGGCCACCGAAAACAAAATAGCAACCTTAAAGGCTTTGCATGAAAAATTGTTTTCACGGGTTTCAGAACCTGCGGCGGTTAATTAAAATGGGATATTGACATCCTATTTACAAACATAGGATGTCAAACTAAACGGTTAAACAAATCAACGATTAAACGATTAAACGAATATGAATGTGTAATTGTTTAACCGTTTAACTGTTGAATTGTGGTGTATCGTAGGGATTCTTCCTCGCCCTAAAGCTCGTTCAGAATGGCAAACTAAGCAATTAAACAAATCAACGATTAAACGATTAAACGAATATAGGTATGTAACTGTTTAACTGTTGAATTGTGGTGTATCGTAGGTATTCTTCCTCGCCCTAAAGCTTGTTCAGAATGACAAAAAAAGGGCGATTGCTCGTTCAGAATGGCAAACTAAGCAATTAAACAAATCAAC
>JBBSJX010000492.1:0-2983 GCA_038256825.1 Chitinophagales bacterium | reverse complement strand
TTTGCCTCCAATGTTTCCCGCGATGAAATACAGGATGCTGCCAACCGTGCTGGCCTACCACTCGATGAAATAATAGACTTTATAGTAAACAGGCAGGGATCTGTAATAAATTAATTTCTTAATCATTTTACAACCAGGATTATAAATATTTGAGCCACCATTGCTGGTGCGTAGTTTTGTAACTATGAAACCATTTACAGGGAAGATATAAGACCACCACTACAAACATCCAAAGCAGGTAAACTATAGGTAACTGGAATCCAAAGTAAAGGGAACGGAAAGCCATGAACGAATTTGGATCTAGTATTTTAGAAGTGGGATTTCCGTTAGCAAAAAATACAGCCACCAGTATTAAGTGTAAAATATAAAAATGAAGGATGTAATAAAAGAAAGGCACACGTCCATAAACGGATACCACTTTGCTCCACCGTGCCTGTGCCTGGTCAATTAATGCAAGCAGTATTAAGGATGGGCCCAAAGTCATTCCTGCATATTGCAAGGATGGAGGGTACTTTGAAGTATTTAATAAGGAGTAAATAGGATGCGGTGACGCTTGCCAAATTCCGGGATCGCCATAACCTCCTGCCAGGCGTAATGCTAAATACCCAATAGTTAATAATGATCCCGTAATTAACAGGTTGCGCTTACGCTGTTCTGCTGTGTAAGTTGCATGATACCATATTCCAATACAATACCCCAGCAACATGATACCAGTCCAGGGTAAAATGGTATAGAATATGCCTACAACATGAGAGGAACCAATGGGAACTATACTACCATTGGTTTTAATTAAAACCGCCCAAACAATACTCATTGCCCCGGTTTGTGGAAACTGGATATAATCAACCAGGTTATGCCCGAAAAACAAAATAACGCCTGTTATTAAAACTGCTTTATAACCCAGGCGCATTAATAATCCCAATAGTACCATGCTCCAGCCAATTGCCCATATTACCTGTAAAATGACCACACTAAAAAACGGGTTAAAAGTGATCCCAAAAGTTACCAGGGTTACTTCCACTACAACCAGCCATAAGCCCCTTTTAATTACAAAACTGCTGGCCTGCCGGGGTGTTTTTTTTAACGACGAGAGATAAACAGATACCCCTGATAAAAAAACAAATACCGGTGCACAAAAATGTGTTATCCACCTGGTAAAAAACAAAGCCGGTGTGGTAGTTGCCGGGTCTAAGGGATCACCTGTCATAGCGGTAATATGAAAAAAATCGCGGGTATGATCCAATGCCATTATAATCATTACCAGCCCACGTAAAATATCGATGCCGGCGATTCTTTGAGGTTTTAAACCAGTCATAACCCTAAGATATACTAATTAACAAGTATTGTAAAACACCGGTTTAAAATTAATATTTATAAACCCGCAAGTGGATTTTTAAAAAATTAGTTATGGACAAATCCATAAAATAAATATGGCTAAAAACTGTACAATACTATTATACAGTACAAGAGTGCGACGCAACGGCTGCTCAATAAATTATCTACCGTCCGGTCCCCAAAAAATAATTTAAATAACAAGTAATTATGTACAAAACAAGGAGTAAAAAAAGTTTATTTTTTAGTGAATACAAGTACAACCTTATCGCCGTGCATTAGGCTGAGTTGACTGTTTTCGGACTGGAAAGTATTTACTTTATGTAGCGCATCAAGAAAAGTGGTTTCATCATAATCGCCTATGCAAACCATTTTTGTAGAGGCTGCGGCTTTTTGAAAACTGATACGGTTTGGGCTAACTAATTTATAACGACCCGACATTCGGTTGCAGCCGGTAAAGCCGGTATATGTTTCGTTTGAACCATAAAAACTTATGGAAGGCTTTTGGGGAATATGATAATTTTTTCCTTGTGGAGGGGTAATCTTTTTTATGCCTTCAGATGGAATTTGAGAATTTATTTCTGTTGTGGTTATGGTATCGCCGTTAACTATTTTAATTGTTTTTACCGTATCGCTTTTATAAACCGTAGGGTTATTATTGAGGTTATCCGTATTCACTTTACTGGTTTCAACTACTGGTATTCCATCAATAGATTGCAATTGCCAGGTACCTTCCAGGTCAGGGAGAACACCTTCTTCCGACCGACCCAGCAAAGTAATTTTTTCGGTTCCAGTAATTACAACGGTATCTCCATTTATAATATTTCTGCCAATTACCGGTAACCTATTGCCCTGGCCGTTGTTACTTTTAGTGGAAGTGCAAAAACTAAATAATACCATTATAGGAAGTAATACCATAATCTGTTTCATAAATTATAAGGTTTGACGCACATTTTCATTATATAAAATTTTAATGAAACGTACTTTAAAGTAATTACAGTGAATTCATTACCGAATAAAACAACTCAAGAATTACTTTAAGTTCGTTTAAATCGGTTAAAGCCCTTTGCATATTAAACTCCAGGAAATTTCCTTCATCCTCCTCCTCAACTTTAAAAGCAAAACCAGATAAATTTTGTATGCGTTCCCTTATTTCGGGCGACGAAAACAAAGCTTTCAGCTTTTCAGGCTGGTGGGTTTTTACAATTAAGTTATCATCAAATTCAGCATAGCCCAGTACCACGTCCTGCATACCGAAAACCTTGCCAATCCTCGAAATAAAATCTTCGGGATAAATGATAAATTCAAAACCATTACCAGCGGGCAACAAGGTTCGTATTGAAGTGCTTTCGTAACCTCCTTCCACATTTCCACCCGGCGACCGGCTAATATCAACAAAAATCGATTGGCTGTTTATTTCAATGGCTACATGATAATCGCTGATTACAGTACCGGTTGAAAAATCCGGAACAAGGCTGTTCCATAAATCATTAATTGAAGTGAGAGATACTACTTTCCTTTCTTGCATAATATGGTTGTTCAGTTTTTAAAAATTAAGGTTAATAACTATATTTTACATGTTAACTATTACCCTTCACAGCTATATACTTCAAAAATCGTACTAACAGTAAAACAATTTCTTTTCCCGTTT
>JBBSJX010000491.1:0-2985 GCA_038256825.1 Chitinophagales bacterium | reverse complement strand
AAATGCGGTACAAGTGAGTGACACAACGAAGTCCAATAGAATTCCTACTGTTCGTGCCACAAAAAAATACCTTTAGTTGACGCTAATGCCTGTGTGCGGGACTACAGAACATATTGCACAACCAGCGGCGGAACACCTGAAATAACAGAGGGACGCGCAGCTTGGAATGATTGAAAACATTTTTAAATTATTTAAATGTTCCCTTTGTTTTTTCATTCTTTTTTTTCTAATGCTGCAATTAGTTGAGCCATTAATCCCGAAGCGTACTGTGAGATAACCCTGTAACCACTTTCCTGCAACGCTAGTCCTCCCTTATTAGCCTGGGATGCACCGGAAAGAAATCCATCGGGTGTAATATAGGAGTATAAGCTTTTTAAGGTTGATGGAAGTGTGACGTATTTACTTGCCTGCAAATATCCTTTGGCCACACCAATTGCCATAGCCGCAGCAAAACCCGCAGAGCCCGAAGTATCAATACCGGATGCGGGTTTATCTAAAAAACAAAACCACAGGTTAGCGGAGTTTTGGTACTGAATAGCCCAATCGGCGGCCCTGGTAAACTCTTGTTTTAAGATGGAAATTTCATTTTCCAATCCCACGCACAGCGCTGGGTTTTCATCCAATAAAGAAAGCGTACGCACCAAACCCAACAGGTACCAGGAAACACCACGAGCCCAGTTGGCAAAACTCAACTGCTTATTCTCATCCATTTTTTGATGAATTTTTTCATCCTTCACCAGTAAGTTTTTTCTGATTAATAGCTGTTGAATGGCGGAAGCGGCTAATTCTTTTTGTTGTAATGCTACTGCTATAGAAGCAAGTGGGTAGGCTATGGTGTAGCAGCCTTCTGTTGTTGTATCCCGATCTATTATTAAACCATTGCTGTCTTTTTTTGACAAACAATAATCTGCTACTTTAGAAAGCAGGGGATGTTTAGTATCCCTTTGTGCTATTGCTGCAAATGGCAACAAGGCTTCTATACCATAAAATTCATTCTTATAGGGTTTACTATAAGGCCCTTCATAAAAAAGATTTTTTTGATTATCGAAGTACAAATTTAAATGCGCATCAATTTGAGCTGTAATTTTTTTCTCCGGATAACGTTTATTTAAGTCCATTAAGCCATCTAAAACACAGCCTTCCATCCATCCAAAAGTCTGGACCGAATTAAGCGACAAAAAATTGGTGAAGAATGCCTCGATAGGTTTTGTTTGGTTTTTGTAAAATAACAAATGAGGCATCAGCGCTTGATTGGATGTATTGTCATTATCCTTTTCCGTAAATAACCACAAAGGGCTATCACCTTTTATTTGTTTCAGCGCTAAGCCTTCAGCAAAAACTGCTTCCACATCGTTGGCAGAAAGTGCCAATTCAAAGGGTTGAAAAACCGGGGAATACCTGATGTCTAAAACCCCTAATTTTTTATTTGACAAGGGAAGGTATACTTCAACCAATTTTTTTTCTCTAACATCAATTGCGGTACTTATTCTAAACAGGGCTGGCATTGCCTTTTGTTTAGAATCCTTTTTAAACTTCAGTACAACAGCCTCGTTGTGTACACCAAACCAGTTCCATTCAAATGGTGTGCGCATAGATGATGGAATGGGGAGTTTTGATGCCTCAACAGACGATGCTGTTACATAATAAAAAGCGTTAGGCGAAAATTTGTTGATATAAGGGAAAGCAGCGCAACCAAGGGATAAACCGCCTAATCCTAAAACGCCTGCTTTTATAAAATATCTTCGTTGCATATTCGTGTTATGTATTTAGTTGATTTTGTAATCGTGTAGCGCAAAGCTTTTTGCATGAGGAAGACTAAACTTCAAGTGCCCGTCGGCACCTGATTTTTGAGAAAAGCTTTTGCCTGAACCTGCAAGGTGTTGGAGATGGATGATTTTGTTTGGCGTTATATTGGTTTTTAAAAGATCATCCGGTAATAAGTAGTTGTCCCTAAAAATTAAAATATAACCTGATCTATCATTTAATACAGATTGAAATCCGCTCCAGTTAAATCCATCCGGCTCATTACCTATGGGAAAAATTTGTCCTTTATGAATGTTGGTCCAACGCTGTTTATAGGTTTTAATTAATGCAGCCGTTTTAAAAGCTTCGGGGGGAAGGTTTGAAATTTCGAACAATGCTAATGGCTGTGCAAACATGGCAATTGCAAACAGGTAATCAAACGAATACTTTTCGGGTGGCAGCACATCACCTGCCGGATATTTATTAGTATTTCGCCACGTGTTCAAAAATTCGATTTGTAAATGTTGCGCCGGAACATACTTTGAAAGCATTACCATACAAAAAAGTGATATACCAAATCTTTTAACTGAGTTATTCAAAAAAAGAAGCTTTATCGCAAAAGCTATTTTTTCTACCATGCTGATGATGATTTTAAAAAAGTTGCCTTTGTTTAGGGAGCCTTCGGTCTCAACCAGGTTTTTAAGTGAATGCTGTTACAGAAATCGTCACAACATAAACATCTTTCATTGTTATTTTTAAGTGTTCTTAAACCATTTTTTTAAATCACAATAATCGGGTAGTTTTTCTTACGCTGTGAATAATAATTTATGTGACGAGAAATTTTTAAGATAAGATGGTGTATAAAAAAATGCAGTAAGATTTGGTATGAAACAAAATCTAACCGCCTTTAATAAAGCTACGAGCTTCATCACTGCAATATGCCTTTTTTAATACATGATTCATATACATTTTTTTATTGCTCCTGCTGGCATTTGTCTGTGTAAATATGTTAAGTGTGTTTTCTACGATCTGCTCAACACAAAATGCTTACCTATAAAACCAGCTTTTATTCCACTCAAGATCCTCGCCTTCGTTAGCTGGTGTTTGATGAACTGACATAGCAAATGCAAGGATTGTCGTGAACGAAAGTTTTTTTATAAAAACTAAAAATTAAAATTGAACATCGCTATTTAGAAATGGCTTTTAATTCAAGTACGGCCCCTTTTGCCAAAAGTTGATTTT
>JBBSJX010000490.1:0-3009 GCA_038256825.1 Chitinophagales bacterium | reverse complement strand
GGTGTTATTACAGGTACTTACTCATCAATATTTGTTGCGGCTCCAATCTTAATGGATCTTGCCAAAGACAAACCATTAGGTGCAGCCGATACCGTAATTACAAAAGTTTACAGAATGGTTCACGCCTAATTATAAAGTAATAATATCAAAAAATAGTCCCGCAATTGTGCGGGACTTTTTTATTTGTAGTGATCTGATTGTTTATTTAAATTATGGTTCCGCCTTTTGTTCTTTACCTGGCAGAAATTGGGTCGCACACTTGTACTGATAACACTTTATTCAACTATTCTTAAACTCCTTAATTAAACGGCAAAGCTAGTTCCGCATCCGCAGGTTTTACTGGCATTAGGATTGGTAAAAGTAAATCCCCTGTTGTTTAACCCGCTTTGAAAATCAATTTGCATACCCATTAAGTACATACCATGAGCTTTAGTCATTATGCAATCGATACCATCAATTTCAAATAACTCATCGCCTTCTTCTTTATTATCAAATCCCAGAACATAAGTCATACCACTACAACCGCCGCCTTTAACGCCCACTCGTAACAACTGTGAATTATCAAATCCCGGTTCATTTATTAACCTGTTTAGTTCGTTTACTGCACCTTCAGTAAGGGTCACTGGTGTATTAGTCGCTATTTCCATATTTATAATATTTTAAGCAAAAATACACAAAGTGTTTTTTACACTGCACACATAATTTATCTTAACTTTTAAGTACCACAATTAAGAACAGGTAGCAGATATTTGATTACAATACACAGCATATACCGCCTATTTTTGCCAAAAAGTTAATAGAATGGAGAGTACAACATTATGGTTAAGCGTAACCATTGCTTTATTGCTGGCGGGTTTTCTTGCTTATTTATTTTACCAGCAACGTCAAAGCGCTGCAGATGCCGAAAACATAACCACAGGAGGTGATAACTCCACCCGCGCTTTACGGTTACAGGCCTACGAACGCTTAACCTTATTAGTTGACCGTATTGCATTACCCAATTTAATCAGCCGCGTAAACCAGGTTGGTATAAATGCCAAAGACATGCAATTACTGTTAACCCATAACATTAGAGAAGAGTTTGATCATAATATCACTCAGCAAATTTATGTTTCAACAGATGCATGGGCGGCAGTAAAGAACCTGAAAGAACAAAATATGCTGGTTGTAAACCAACTGGCCACTGCATTACCACCAAATGCCACAGGGTTAGATTTAAATAAATTATTACTGGAGTTTTTATTGACTGATAAAAAAGGACAGATGCACGAAGTGGTAAGTGAAGTGCTGAGCTATGAGGCCAAAAAGTTATTATAAGTAGCAATAACCATTGGTGAAAATTATTGTGTTTAAAAAGTAGACTATGAGTTCAACCAAAAAATTTACCGATTCAGGAATAGAGATAAAGCCCGTTTATTACGCTTCAGAAAATACTTCAATCAAAGGAGAGCCTTCCATCCAGCAGGAGAAACCCGGATCATTCCCTTACACCCGCGGTGTGCAGGCAGATATGTATCGCGGCCGTATGTGGACCATGCGCCAGTACGCAGGTTTTTCAACTGCCGAAGAAAGTAATAAGCGTTACCACTACCTGTTACAAAACGGGGTAAACGGTTTAAGTGTTGCCTTTGATCTTCCCACCCAGATAGGTTATGATAGCGACCACCCATTAAGCGAAGGTGAAGTGGGTAAAGTAGGTGTGGCAATAGATAGCCTTGATGATATGGAAATACTTTTCAAGGATATTAAGTTGGAAGATGTTTCCACTTCGATGACTATTAATGCAACAGGTTATATATTACTGGCATTTTATGTAGCACTGGCAAAAAAACAAGGAGCTGATCTTTCTAAAATTTCAGGAACCATTCAAAATGATATATTAAAAGAATACGCAGCTCGGGGAACGTATATCTATCCTCCAAAACCCAGCATGCGCATCATCACCGATATTTTTGAATGGTGCTCAAAGGAGTTGCCCAAATGGAATACCATTTCAATTTCCGGCTACCATATAAGGGAAGCCGGCAGTACTGCCGTGCAGGAAATTGCCTTTACACTTAGTAATGGTAAAGCCTATGTACAGGCAGCTTTAGCAAAGGGTATGGATATAAATGTTTTTGGTAAACGCCTCTCCTTCTTTTTTAATGCCCATAATAACCTGTTTGAGGAAGTTGCAAAATTCAGGGCAGCGCGGCGTATGTGGGCCTCTATGATGAAAGAACTGGGAGCTACAGATACTAAAGCCATGATGCTGCGTTTTCATACCCAAACCGGCGGAAGCACATTAACGGCCCAGCAACCCATGAATAACATAAGCCGGGTAACCATTCAAACACTTGCTGCAGTTTTGGGAGGCACGCAAAGCCTGCATACAAATGGTTATGATGAGGCATTAAGTTTACCAACCGAACAAGCTGCAACCATTGCCTTACGCACCCAACAAATTGTAGCATTTGAAAGTGGTGCAGCCGATACCGCAGATCCATTAGGCGGTTCGTATTTTGTAGAAGCGCTTACCGACGAAGTGGAGCAAAAGGCCTTGGAACTAATTGCGAAAATTGATGCAATGGGTGGAAGCGTTGAAGCCATTGAACAAGGTTTTATACAGGATGAAATTGCACGCAGTGCTTACCTGCACCAAACCCAGGTTGAAAAAGAGGAAAAAATTATTGTAGGCGTTAATAAATTTCAGGTACAGGAAAAAAACACCATCCCCCCTTTTAAAATTGACGATGGTATCAGGGCACTACAAACTGAAAAGCTGGAACAGTTAAAAGCAAAGCGCAATACTGCCGACGTTGAAAAAAGTATAGCCGATATTAAAGCTGCTGCAACAGATGGCCGAAATTTAATGCCCCTGGTAATTGAAGCAGTTGAAAATTATTGTACCCTCGGCGAAATTTCAGATGGTTTAAGAAGTGTATTTGGAGAGTACCGGTAATTGACCACTTTAACCAATTTTTGAATTAGTTTTTTGAGCCAGGCAGGTGTTATTATTGTTGCATCGTT
>JBBSJX010000489.1:0-3012 GCA_038256825.1 Chitinophagales bacterium | reverse complement strand
GGTAGTGATCGACAATCCAAAAAGATAGATAACGGGCATCCTTGCCTGCAATTTTTGTTGTTGCACCGGATCCTGCAATTGAGCAATAATAAATTCACTGATATCGGTTTTGTCGGGCAGTTTATCACCCAGCAACAACTTCGATTTTTTCCAGAGCCATTGCTGCCAGTCATCTGTGGCATCTCCCTCCGGGTTTGCGTTCCACTCTTCAATCATTTCTGCCCGGTAAATCTGGTACTGATCAAACAGGTCAGCAGTCTTTTCGGCCAGTGCCATCCGCTTTACCTCTCTATCAGGCGCATCCATTGTATAATAGCCTGAAACTGATGGAAACTTATGTTTAAATTCAACTTCACCCAATAGCTTAAATACAATCCAGGAAAGATTTTCTGCGGATAAAGTGTCCGTTGATTTACCGCCCAGCATAAAATAAACCTGGTTAATAATATCCTGCGATTTTAAATACCGGTAATTAGCAGCTATTCCCAAACGGTCCGCTACCTTATACTTTAACCAGGTATTCATTCCTTCGGTTTGGGTAATGACAAATACTGGTTTAAAAACTGTTTTAGGCTGGTTTTTTAATTCGGCACAAAAATGATCAGCCAGGTCGTTGAGAGAATGTGAAACATACAGTTGAAGCGCCATAATATTTTTTTAGTTTTTGACCTCACCCCCAACCCCTATCCAAAAGAGAGGGGTTAAGAATACGGAATGCTTAGCTATCTAATCGGACAACAATGATTTTATATTTTTTGCTATTAACCAATAAAACGTTCGTTGATTCCTGAAGCCCTTTTTACCTGCGCTAAAGCAGTCTTTAAAATAATTTCCTTTTTACCCTGAACGGTTACATGTTTTTTAGCCCTGGTTACTCCCGTGTACAATAGTTCCCGGGTGAGTATTTGAACTTCTTCATTTTTGGGTAATATCACCAGTACCTTATCGAACTCTGAACCCTGGCTTTTATGAATGGTCATGGCGTAAACAGTTTCTGCCTGTGTAATATAACCTGGTAACACCGCTTCAATTTTGCCTTCACTATTTTCGAACCATGCCATGGAAATTCCTTTTTGATTTTTCCGTATAATGCCCACATCGCCGTTAAACAATCCCAGTTCATAATTATTACTGGTTACCATAATAGGCCGGTGTTCGTAAAACTCTCCTGACCTGCTGATGAGCTTTTCTTTTTGCAGCCAGTCTTCTATTCTTTTGTTGATCGCATACAATCCTTGTTCGCCTTCTCTTACTGCACAAAGCACCCTTAAATTATTTAGTTTTTTCAGCGCTTCCTTTATATCTGTCTCCTCAATAAATACCTTATAACCTGCGATGAAATCATTGAAAACTTTTTCGTCGTAATTAGTATCGATGGTTACCATTTCATCCATACCCATTTCAAAAAAACTTTCGAGCGCCGGCGCATCATTTTGTATGATGGCCTTACTAAATTTACCAATTCCCTCATCGCTATTAAAGCGGTGGCTAAACCTTAGTTCGATGATGTGTTGAAACAGTGGATGAGTATTTGAAGGAATAATATTATTAGCTTCTATTTTTTTTAGCGGGTCGGCAATAAAAGAGTTGATGAATGTGGCTCTTTCTTCTGTAAATAAATTAAGCGCCCCCTGCGCTACACATAAATCTCCAAAAAGACTACCCGCTTCTACGGAGGCCAGTTGGTCTTTGTCGCCCAACAAGAGCAAGCGGGTAGCAGGCCCGATAGCATCCAGTAGTTTTGCAAACAGGGCTACATCAATCATGGAGCTTTCATCAATGATCACCACGTCAACATTTAAAGGATTGTCTTTATTATGTTTGAAATGATGGGTACCAAAATTCGTTTTCAATAACCGGTGAATTGTTGAAGGCACCAGTACCTGGAACTTTTCAACCATCGATTCATCCACTGGCAACTCCGCCTTTTTGAGCGATTCCGCCATACGTGCTGCTGCTTTACCAGTCGGTGCTGCAAGCGCCACCTTTAAAGCCGGATTCGTTTTAAAAAGGATGGCCAAGATTTTTGCAACGGTAGTTGTTTTGCCGGTACCAGGCCCACCGGTAATAATGGAGAAATTGTTCAATACACCAGTTAAAGCTGCCGCCAGCTGCCAGTCGGTATTGTGCCCGGCAATATCTACTTTATTTTTAAATGTAAATAATTTTTCAATGAAATGCTGGCTTTCCTTCAGAAGCGCTATGCGTTCCTGGTAGATTGCTGCTTCATCAGCAACAAATTGTTTTACCCGGTTTAATATCAATGTTTCGTAATGGAAATACCGCTGTAGGTACATTTTATTATTATGGATAATAAATGGCTGCTTCAAACCATTTCCATCGGATACCAGGGATTCATTTTTTAATTCCGCTACCTGTAATAAATTGAATTTATAACTTGGAGGTAGTAGATCCGCTTCCGAGGCAAGTCCATCTAATGGTAAACAAATATGGCCTTCCTTCAATTTTTTCGAAAGCAGGTAAGCGAAAGGTTTTAGTTTTTCAGACTCAAAATATTCGGCAAATTGCTGATGCACATCATTGATTGTTTTCATGTAATTATTTTATATGACAACCATTAAGAAAGATTCGTAATGGTTGGAAAATTAACGGGCGTATCAATAAAATAGCAAACAGGGCTGTCAGCGGCAACGCCGGGAAAAACGTGAAGACTTTTCATTGCAGTTGGTTAAAGGTTAAATACTTATTAGGTCTTACAATATACAAAAGTTGTTTTGCATATTGTAAAACAAATAGCGGCATCCATAACAATATGTTTTACAAACTTAGCACTGAACTTCTCCATCTATTTACAGTTTGCTGACATTAATAAAATCTTTTGCATTTGGCGTAGATGGTATACTTTTTAAAAGAAAACCGTTGTAATATTTCTACTCAGCAAATAGTGTATGGAATCGCATAGCATCTTTAGGGTTGAAAAGAATAAATCGCTGTCCTGTTCGTACAATTATTAATAAATAAATGCGTACCATAGATAATTTCTCGTAGTCG
>JBBSJX010000488.1:0-3015 GCA_038256825.1 Chitinophagales bacterium | reverse complement strand
TAAACGGCACCATTGGGATCGCTGCCACGCATACTTTTTATAAAGGCTGAAATAATATCGTAGTGTTGCTCTCCCTGTTTATCATATAAGGCAACACGCTTTTGCGCAATTTCCATAACAACTGCGTCCGTAATCTCACCATCAGTAATTACATTGGCCACCAGCTCAAAAAGGTTTAAAAGTTTGCGGGCATCTCCACCCGAAATATTTATCAGGGCTTCTGTTTCTTTTATACGGAGATTTTTTGAACGAAGCCAATCATCTTTCTCTAAAGCATGTTCCAGTAATTCAACCAGCTCCTTTTTATCCAAAGCTTTTAAAACATATACCTGGCACCTGCTTAATAGTGCTGAATTAACCTCGAAAGATGGATTTTCGGTAGTAGCACCAATCAGTGTAATAATACCCTTCTCCACTGCACCCAATAAGGCATCCTGCTGCCCTTTATTAAACCGATGGATTTCATCAATAAACAAAATCACTCCCTCCTGCTGCCGGGCCTGGTCTATAATTTCGCGAACATCTTTAACCCCGCTACTGATAGCACTTAACTGGTAAAATGGAACCTTTAGGGTATGGGCAATGATGTTGGCAATAGTGGTTTTGCCCACCCCCGGCGGGCCCCACAAAATCATAGAAGGGATATTGCCCTTTTCAATAGCTGTGCGCAAAATACTTCCTCTGCCTGTTAGGTGCGATTGCCCGGCAAGGTCGTTGAGCGACTGTGGCCTAAGCCTTTCTGCTAATGGAACGGAAGGGGTACTCATGATTTAAAAAACGCAATATTTCTCCTCATTAAAACAAAAGTCCAGACAACGTGAACAAATAAAACAATGCCAAAAGCAAGTAAGATGTACAATAAAACAGTAATACTTTTTGCCGGCACTTCAACACCCATTTCCTTCATCTGGCTGAGTATCACATCGGGATTTGCAATAAATGCCACCATACCTAAAATGATGAACAAACTATAAATGAGCGAAACAACCCCATTAACTTTTATCCAGTCTTTTAGTGATGCCTTTACAGGTTCCTGCTTTATCAATACTGTTTTAAGAAATTTATTACTGAACCATGCATATAAAACAATGGAAAGCAGCATAAAGGCCGAAAGCATATTTAAAGGCGAAGCCAGTAATATGGGAATACTCATTACAATACTAATAGCCAAAAACAAGGCAACGGTGTTTAACAGAATACTTAATATTTTATATAAAATTGCCATGATGCTTTTTAATGAACTTTTACAAACAGCCGCAATTACCAGGTGTTTAAAACCTTGCTAACTTAAGCACAAGCCCTTTATGCGTTTTTTAAATCCAATTTAATTTGAAGCTCTTCAAATTGTTTTTCATCAATCGCTCCCGGTGCATCCAGCATCACATCGCGACCGCTGTTGTTTTTAGGAAACGCTATATAGTCACGAATACTTTCACTACCACCAAGGATAGCACATAAACGATCGAAACCAAAAGCTATACCACCATGCGGCGGAGCACCATACTCAAAAGCACCTAATAAAAAGCCAAACTTTTGTTGTTGCTCTTCCTTATCCATCCCCAGGGCTGCAAACATTTTTTCCTGCAAATCGCGCTGAAAAATCCGGATGGATCCACCACCAATTTCATTACCATTCAACACCATGTCGTAAGCATTCGCTTTAATACCTGCATAAGGATGATCCAGGTATTCCGCTTCATTTTTAATAACAGGATTGTTGTTAATCATCACCTCAATATGGTCGGGTTTGGGCGAGGTAAACGGATGGTGACGGGCAACCCATCGGTTTTCTTCCTCCGCATATTCAAACAAAGGAAAATCGAGCACCCACAATAATTTAAATTCATCGTCCTTCCTAAGATCAAGACGTTTTCCCAGTTCCATTCTCAGGTCGCTGGTAGCTTTTCTTGTTTTTTCCTCTCTACCGGCTAATATCAAAACAAGGTCGCCCGGTTGTGCATTACAACTGGCAGCTAAGGCTCTTAATTTTTCTTCATTAAAAAATTTATCTACCGAACTCTTAATGGTTCCGTCGGCATTGTATTTAATGTATACCAAACCCTGCATACCTATTTGCGGACGTTTAACCCACTCAACCAATTCGTCGGTTTGCTTACGGGTATACTCCGCTGCACCCGGCACGGCTATAGCCAAAACAGTTTCGGCTGTATCAAAAACACCAAAGCCTGTTGGCTGGCCACCTATAGGCGAGGCAGCCACTTCCTGTTGCTTTGCCATAAAAACCGTTGTTGGAACTTTCAGGTTGGCAATCTTCATTCCAAAACGAATGTCAGGTTTATCGTTACCATAAGTGTACATGGCTTCTTCCCAGGTGGTACGCTCAACCTTTTCAGTATAATCAATTCCTTTAACTTCTTTGAAGATGAATTTAATAAGGCCTTCAAACATGTTTAAAATATCTTCCTGCTCCACAAATGCCATCTCACAATCAATCTGGGTAAACTCCGGCTGGCGATCGGCACGTAAATCTTCGTCTCTAAAACATTTTACAATCTGGTAATAGCGATCGTAACCGCTAATCATTAGCAATTGCTTAAAGGTTTGCGGCGATTGTGGCAAAGCATAAAACTGCCCGGCATTCATACGCGATGGCACCACAAAATCCCTTGCACCTTCTGGTGTAGATTTTATAAGAAAAGGGGTTTCAATATCCATGAAACCATTTTGATGCAGGTAATTACGTGCGGCACGGTTTACTCCGTAACGTAACTCCATATTTCTTTTTAAAGCATTTCTCCGCAGGTCGAGAAAACGGTATTTCATTCTGAGATCATCGCCGCCATCTGTTTCGTCCTGAATGGTGAAGGGAGGCACTGCTGATTTATTTAAAATTTTAAATTCGCTTACCAATAATTCAATTTCGCCGGTGGCGATGTTTAAATTTTTATTGCTCCGCTCATTCACCGTTCCTTGTGCCTGTATCACAAACTCGCGGCCCAGTGGGTTTGCATCCAGCAAGGCGTTTAAACTTTCATTAAACAACAATTGTGTAAT
>JBBSJX010000487.1:0-3016 GCA_038256825.1 Chitinophagales bacterium | reverse complement strand
TTAATAACTGCTTTGAGGCAATATTTTATACACATCAAATTTTACGATCACCTTCAAATCGTATTGATATTTTTTTGTGGTAACCAGCAGTCAACAGCGATGCATCAGTTGTTGCGACGCTCCGTTCAACATTTTCACCTCTTTCAACAATTACGTTAGTATTTTAAATAACCTGAAACTTTATAAAATTTGTTTAGATGCATTTTAAATAAAATGTACAAGTGAGTGAACCACCAAAGGTTGGTCAGGCTACAACAATGTTGCGATGAAATGCAAATGCCGGTAACAAAAACTTTAAACATAAACCCTTTGCCATCCTTTACTTTGCATTACCACAAATGAATATTTTATGTTTGAATCGTCGCACCAGGTTAGGGTTCGTTATGCCGAAACCGACCAGATGAATATTGTTTACCACGGAAATTATACTCAGTATTTTGAAGTAGCCCGTGCTGAAAGCATACGCCAGTTGGGTTTTACTTATAAAAGCATGGAAGCAATGGGCGTAATAATGCCGATTGTTGAGTGGCATGCAAAATTTATAAGGCCGGCACATTACGACGACCTGATAACCATTAAAACAATTTTAAAAGAATTACCAACCGATCACCGGATTGAGTTTCACCACGAAGTGTATAACGAAACTGGAAAACTACTTACGGTGGGCAGGGCTGTTTTGTTTTTTGTAAATGCCAAAACGATGACAAAAACGGTTATGCCGGAAGCATTACGAGAAAAAATTGCTCCTTATTTTACTACAATAAATTAAACCCGGTAAAAATCGGGTCGCCAATTTTTGATAGCCTTTTTAATTTCTATGTTACTCATTTTAGAATCAGCGGCTTTTTGTGCTAACAAAATAAACTCTTCATCGGAGGCAAAACGCAAAGCAACCACCTGGGGCATGGTTAACCTGTTATCCATTAATTTATTGGTCAACATATAATGCCTGAAATTTTCTTCGGCCCTTATGGCCCTGTCCTGGGCTTTTAATGCAAAGCCACGGGCAAAAAACATTAAAAAAAATACAATTATAGAAAGCAGGCAAATAAGCGAAGCTGATTAAAGGTTCTGGTGGGTGCTGGTAAAAAGGTTAACTACCGAACCAATTATTACAGCCAACGATAAAGGCAGCAAAACCATATGAAAGGGCACTGAATAGCGTGAATGATTTTTATAATGTTGCATTTTTATTTTTTAGGAATGAAAGATAAGATTTATACATGCCGGTTATTATATAATATTCTCAATAAAACGAACCCTATTTTAAAACATCTAAAACAGTATACATTTTTTGAACAACCTGCGCCGACGATCCATGATAATTGCTTACTATAATAGCAAAGGTATATTCAGTACCTGCCTTACTTTTGGCATAGCCCGTAAAACTTTTAGTACCTCCAATAGTACCACTTTTCATTTTTAAACCATTGTATTCCGGTAGCGCATTATAAAAAGAAGGAAACCATGGCCGGGTTATGGCATATTGCATCACTTTTACAAAGGCTTCGGTTGTAATACGATTTTGAGGCGAAAGCCCGCTTCCATCAAACATTTTTATTGAGGTAGAATCTATTCCTTTATTCTTCCAAAAATCATAAGTAAGCGAAATGCCGCGCTCTGTTGATCCAAAACCTTCTTTTTCATAAGCAAGGGTTTTTAACAAAGCTTCGCCATATAAGTTGATGCTCTTTTTAATAAACCAATAAATAATACTATCAAGTGGCGGTGAATAATGGGTGTAAATAACCTGTGCCGGTTTTGGAATATTTTGTCCTTTTATTATGGATGCAAACGATGACTCATATTTTCCTGTAACAAGCAGGTTACTTTGTTTGAACCACGAGGAAATAACCTGTTGAAGCTGATCGGAAGGATTGGGAAACGATCCTGAGATTTTAAATGCTTTTTCTCCTGCAGGAATGGTACCATTAATAAATCCGGTGTTGCTGTAAGGTGGTAAATAAATATAGGCATTATCGCCGCTACCCTTTTTAGCCGTGGTTAACTGGTTAACCATGTTGGTTACCTGTAGTTCGGGCTCCGACCTTACAATTTGTGTTTTATCGCCCACATTATCACCCGACTTAATAAAGAGGTCGTATTGGTTTTCGTGCCAGTTAATACCATAGTGTCCGGCACCGTAATAATTACCCATGTCGTCCCAAATCCAACCACCCGAAATGGGTTGGAATTCATATGCGGACCCATCCAGGTAAACATTGCCATTAATTTTGTTGATATTATTTTTTTTCAATTGTGCCAGCCACGATTTAAAAATTGGTTCCTCTTTATTGGCAGCATACCTCCAGCTTCCCAGGGTTGGATCGCCATAACCGGTTACAAATAAATTTCCGGTTAGTCCTCCATTTTTTATTTCTCCGGAATACCCCAAATCAGTTTTAAACCGGTAATTTTTTCCCAGTAATTCAAAAGCCGTAGCCGCAGTAATAACTTTTTGACTGCTGGCTGCTGCCAGGCCTACTGTAGCATTTTTACTATATACAACCGCCCCGGTATTACTATTTACTATATAAATACTAACCAGTCCGTTCTTTAACTGGCTATCTCCCATCATTTTATCAACCGCTGCTTCAAGTTTTAAACTAACGGATTGTGCAGTAACACAAAAAGGTAAAATGAATAAACTAATAACTAAATAAACTGTTCTCATACTTGTTTTACATTGCGCTAAAATTAGGGGATAACAATAATTCAACCAATTGTATGAATAACGCCAGGATCAATGCATCGATCATAACCATAGGAGATGAACTTTTAATAGGCCAAACCATTGATACCAACAGTGCCTGGATGGCACAGGAATTAAACAAGCTGGGCATATGGGTAAAACGCCGGGTTGCAGTAGGTGATGTTTGGGATGAAATATGGACAGCGTTGGATGAGGAAGGTAAACACAGTTCCATTGTTTTTATAACAGGTGGCTTAGGCCCAACGGCTGACGATATTACCAAGCCATTGCTTTGTAAATACTTTGATGGCAATATGATTGTTG
>JBBSJX010000486.1:0-3026 GCA_038256825.1 Chitinophagales bacterium | reverse complement strand
GATGTATTGTAATACTAAACCCACGTTTAATGATGGCTTCAGCTGCCTGCTTAACTAAAAGTACAAGAGTGCGACGCAACAACAGTTGCTCAATGTTATATTGCTGGTAACCAAAATTTCCTATTAAAATGATAAGCTAATATTGTAACAACAATAATTTTTAACAATTAATCGCGACGATTATTATAGTTAAGACTGGCATCTTGTTATTAAGACACCGTACTGGCTTATTTTTGCTTCAAAAAAATACGGGGTCCGTTTTGCGGATAGTGGCGTTATGAAATTATTTCCTGAATCAGCAGCAGCACAACTAGAGTTTGATAAAATAAAGAGCTTGCTTACCGATCACTGTAAAAGTGATTATGCAAAAAATAAAGCTTCTAATCTTCGTATACATACGCGCAAGGAGTTTATTGAAGTTGAACTTCAGCAAACACATGAGTATAAGCAGCTAAGTTTGCATGCCCAGTATTTCCCCAATGAGTATGTGCTAAACTTACAAAAAGATTTAAAACTCCTTTCGATACCTGGTGCTGTATTAACGGGTGAACAATTTATACAAATACGCAAACTGGCTGTCAGCCTTCAATCCATTTTTAGATGGTTTGATAATGAAAGAAGGGTAGGTTACCCCGGCCTGGCAGCTATTATTGAAAATACCTACTACGAAAAAAATATTATTGAGTTTTTAGACCAGGTACTTGATGAGTATGGGGTAGTAAAAGACAATGCATCGGACGACCTGCAAAAAATACGAATGAACCTTTACAAGCGCCGCAATGAGTTGAGACGCATGTTTGAAAGGGTAATTGCAAAATTGAACAAAGCAGGTTATTCGGCCGATATAGAAGAAAGCTTTAGCAATGGTAGAAGGGTAGTGGCAGTTTTTGCCGAACATAAACGGCAGGTTAAAGGAATTTTACATGGCGAAAGTGATACCCGTAAAACTGCCTTTATTGAGCCGGAAGAAACTATTGAACTGAACAATGATATTTTTAGTTTGGAAAATGAAGAGCGTAAAGAAATTCAACGCATATTAAGGCAACTTACAGTTGATTTATCGGTTTACGCGCCTTTGCTTATGACTTACCAGGCTGTTGTGGGTAAGTACGATTTCATAAGAGCAAAAGCCCGTTTTGCTATTGACCTGAACGCAGAGTTTCCAACTATTGTTGATAAAGCCCATATTCATTTGGTAAAAGCCTACCATCCATTACTATATCTCTATAATAAAAAATCAGGTAAGGAAACGATACCGGTAACCATAACCCTGGACGATAAAAGCAGGATTTTGGTAATTAGCGGCCCTAATGCCGGGGGAAAAACGGTTACGCTAAAAACCATAGGTCTGTTGCAGATAATGATGCAAAGCGGACTATTGGTGCCGGTAAATCCAGGCTCGCAAATGGGTATTTTTAAACAGTTGATGATTCATATTGGTGATACCCAAAGCCTTGAGTTTGAATTAAGCACTTATAGCAGTCACCTAAAGAATATGAAACATTTTATGGAGGTGGCTAATGGTAAAACCCTGTTTTTTATTGATGAGTTGGGTAGCGGCAGCGATCCCAACCTGGGTGGTGCTTTTGCTGAAGTTATTATGGAGGAACTGGCTCATAAACGGTCGATGGGTATAGTAACAACCCACTACCTGAATTTAAAGGTGATGGCTAACAAGGTGCCCGGTATTATAAATGGTGCCATGGCATTTGATGAGCAAAATTTGTTGCCCATGTACCGGCTCATAATTGGTAAACCCGGAAGTTCTTATACTTTCTCTATAGCGGAGCGTATTGGCCTATCACCGCATCTTATAAAAAAAGCACGTAAGCTGGTTGATGAAGATCATTTTAGCCTGGATAAATTATTAAATAGAACAGAACAGGATTTGAGAGACCTGGAAAAACAAGAGAAGGAATTAAACAAGCTTGTTGCCGAAAACGAAACGCTTAAAAAGGAAATGACCCACGTAATGAACCGTGAGCGGCACAAACAACAGGTTGAAATACTAAAACAGCAAAACCAGGTTAGCGAAGAGCGCATAGCTTACCTGAAAGATATGGAGCGAAAACTAAAACAATTGGTTTTTGACTGGCGAAAAGCTGAAGATAAGAATGAAGTGATTAAACAAATGCAAAGCTTATTGTCGGGAAAAAATGACCAACTGAAAACAAATAAACTGGCAAAAAAAATAGATACCCGATTTAAAGAATTAAAAGCTGAAGTGGTTGTAGGATCGCGGGTTAAACTCAAAAAAAATTACCAGGTTGGGGAAGTGAAGGAGTTAAGAGGAAAGCGTGCCATTGTGCAGGTAGGTGTATTACCCATGAGTGTGGACATTGCTGACCTTGTGGTGGTTGAAGAGAAAGAAATTGAAGAATAAACAAAATGAAGAAATTCATATTCTATAAATAATGATAAAAGTTTCTGCAGATCGTTTTAAGTGAATAAAGTTTTTTAGCTTACGCGTCTCAAACTATTTACACAAATCTTGTTACTGCAACTTTTTATGCCTTCAAATTAATTGAGGAATTTAGTTATGGAGGTTTGAGTATTAAAAATAACTTTTAAGGGAACACAATTAAAAGAGAAAAAGTTCGTTATCATCAGTTGGCTAAAAAGAAAATGGTTGAGAGCCTAAATTATTATGATTAAATCGCTAAGTGGAACTAATCTTTTTAATGGGTTTTCTACCGAAAATATTCTGGAAGCGTTTTTGGCTGGTTCCAACGATGGCTTTATGATTTTAGGCAGGGATTTTAATATTATTTCTTTTAATGAAAAATACAAACAGTATCATAAACAGTACTTTGGATGTGAGCTAATACAAGGTGCGCCTTTTGAAAATTTTCTACCCCAGCAAATTATTAGTCGGGAAATAGCGTACCTCGAAAAAGCTGTTTCAGGTGAAAATTTAAAGTTTACTATTAAAAGCGAAAATCCAAATTGTCAACCTTATTGGTACGACCTGGAGTATCATCCCCTGAAAGGTAAATCAGGCGATATTCTTGGTATTGGAATAGGCG